>NZ_JBIICB010000214.1:0-7544 GCF_044239095.1 Aestuariivirga sp.
ATGGCTTGCCATCAGGCTGACGCCCGTCGAAGGACAGGAGCAGTTCAATGACCCCTGCGAAATCACCCTTCTTCTGGATGAGGTCGATCCGCGCGACGTCACGTGCATCCATCTTCGGAAGGCTAGCACCAAACTGCCCCGTCCAGCCGCTGTGCGCCTCCTTGCGGTCGATGATGGGAATGACGCTGCGCGCGCCATTCGCCATGGTCAAGGCGATGCCTGAGAAATTGTCGAAGAAGGCCTGGTCCGATGATCCCACCTGCAGGAACTTCAGCTCGCTGAGCGGCAGGTTGATGACGGCGTCCGCCGGGTTCCCGACCTGAAGCCCAAGCGTCTTGTTGACCTCCGTCAGGAAGGCGCGGTTCCACAACAGGCGGCGCGGCGCTGCGATAGCGAGTTGCCCCGCACGCGCGACGGCGAGCGAGCGCACCTCGGGCGTCAGCCCCGCCGCCGCGATCACGCTGCGGTAGCGCCGGATGACGGTTTCGCTGAAGGTCACGAGCTTCATCGGCAGGAACAGCGCGGGCGTGGCGCGCGCCACCTCCAGCACGACGCGGTAGACCTGGACGACTTCGAAATAGAGCACGCTCAGCGCATGCATGTGATTGTAGTTGGTGACGACACGGGTCGACAGCTTCTCGCTTTCGGACTGTGAGCTTTCGGTCACCGCCGTGGCGCGGCGGTTGCGGGTGCTGTTGGCCGCCTGCTGGGTGCGGTCGGAGACGTTCTGCATCATCTCGCCCGTCAGCGTGCGCTCACCCGATGAGGAGGCGCGCGAGGAGGCCCAGCCGGTGTTGGTGGAATTGGCCGATGAGGTGCCCGTCGAGCGCACGCCCACCGAGGCGGTATCGCCGCCGAACACCGCCGCCTCCAGCATGCCGAGCAGCCCCGGCGTCGAGGCTGCGATGCCTGCGGAACCTCCGGTCTCCGCCGTCTGACGTGCGGTGGCCGTGGAAGAGGATTCGGAAAAACCCTGCTGCGCCTCGCGCGCCACGGCGGAGGTGACCTCGCTGATCGAGCGGTTGCGCTCCGTGCTGGCGCTCAGCGCCTCCATCTGCTCGGTGACCTCGTCGCTCGAGGCGCGCACGCGGCGCGTCCAGTCAACCAGCGCGATGCGCGTGCTCTCCCCCGGCGCCAGCGCCAGAGAGTGCAGCAGCTGGCCCAGCGCCAGCCCCTGCTGGAACCAGCTCTGGCGATAGGTCAGGATGGCGCCCACCGCCGGCTGCGCCATCAGCGTGGCGGCCACGATGTCGGCGACATCGATGCCGCCGGCATTGCGGATGTCGAAGCTCTTCCCGAAGAGAAGCACATCATCAAGATCATTGTCGAATGTGCCGCCGCCGTTGTTCCAGTTGGGAATCATCGTCCCGGGGTTTGGACGGGGGCGCGGGCGCTCATCCTCGTCCACGGGCTCGAGCACATGGTCGAGCACCAGCACGTCATACTGCACGCGCTCGGTTGCATATTGGCGCGCCGTGGGCACAAGTTCGGCGGGGCGCTCCGGATCATGCGGCAGCTCATTTGCAAAGCCATAGGCGTCGTTGAAAATGCGCCGCGCAGCGCGGTAGGGCGGCCAGGCCGCAAGTTCCCGCACCGTGACCGTGCCAAACGCCGTGGCCATCGCCTGGCCCCGCTGAGGCCCGACGATGCGCAGCACCGTCAGCGGCTGTTCGGCCAGTTCATCATAGGTGAGGTCAGCCGCATTGGCGTCGATCATGTCGCGAGGGACTGCCATCGCTCCCATCGCCTGAACGCCTGCCGCGGCATCGCTGATGGCGCGTGCCGTGCCGAACAGCATGGAGGTGGCGAGGTCAAAAACCGTCTTGATTCCAATCGTCTCGAGCAGCGTCACCGCTGCGGCGGGAACGGAGAGCAGTGCTCCCGCCGGCCGGGCCAGGAGCTGAACCGGCGTATCGGATACATATTGCTGGCGAACCGGATAGCCGTCCATCGCTTCCTCCATCTGTCAAAACGACAAGAGAATACAACTTTAACGGTTGTATAACGAAAGCGTTTCATGGTAAATAGTTTTATCAAAACTGGGGAGGAAGTGCCGGGCGGCAGTCTGGTTACCGGACCGCCCTCAGCAGAAAGGCTGCTTCGCGCGCCCAGACCTGACTGTCGGCGATCATGTCATGGCTTGCGCCCGGCAGGATCACCAGTTCCTTGGGCTCATTCGCCAGTTCATGGAGCTTTCGTCCATGCGCCACGGGAATGATACGGTCGGCATCGCCGTGGATGATCAGGAGCGGCGCCGTCACCTTGCCGATGACATCGCGCGAGCGGAACTGATCCTTCATCAGGAGCCGCACCGGAAGCCAGGGATAGATTTCCGCAGCAACATCCACCGCCGCGGTGAAGGGCGCTTCCAGCACCATTGCACCCACCGGCCGCATCGCTGCGAGTTGCACCGCAACGCCGGTGCCGAGGGACTCGCCCACGAGCACGATGTCCTTTGCCTCAAGACCGCGCGCGGCAAGAAAGTCATAGGCGGTGAGCGCGTCCGTGATGAAGCCCTGTTCGGAGATGTTTCCCGTGCTGGCGCCATAGCCGCGGTAGGAGACGAACAGCGCGCCAAAGCCCTGGGACTGGTAGAAGGCCATGCGCTCTGCCCGGCCCGCGACCTCCCCGCCATTGCCATGGAAGAACAGGATCGTCGGGTAACCCGGCCGCGCCCCAGCGTGCCACAAGACGATTGTCTCGCCATCGGGCGTCTTCACCCGCTCCTCGCTGACGCCGGTGAGGCCCAGTGCCTCCGGCGTTATGCCTTGATGGCTCGGGAAATACTGCAGGCTGCGCTGCTGCACATACATGTAGAGCAATATGCCCAGATAGGCCGCCGCGCCCACAAACAGCATGGACCGCAGCAGGCTCATCATGCCTTGAGCCTGGCGGGCGTTGCCACATCCTTCGTCCAGCACCAGACGGCAAGAAGCGGTGTCGCATCCGTCTTCGTGGCATGGAGCGCCATGGGCGGATGCCAGATCGTGGCGCCCTGCGGCTTGTCCGCAAAGGGTCCGCCATCAATGCTCCAGCGGCTATTGGGGGTCAGCGGCCAATAGAGTTCGGGCGCCGGGTGATAGTGGTCGCGGTAATGGCGGTCCGGCCCCAGCATCAGCAGGCCAAGCAGGAAATCGCCGCCCGGAAAGAAACCATCCGGTCCGATGATGTGAGACCACCCGTAATTGGCGCTGAAGCCCTCGCCCAGCAGCGCATCGGTGTAGGTAGACGACTGCACCCAATGGAGCGAATCCTCGACCGCGGCAATGGCGGCGGCGAGGCCGGGATCAAACAGCATGGTCTCGCCGATCGACTGGGGCAGATGGGAGAGAACGGGAAGCCCGCGCGGCTCGGGCTCAAAGAAGCGGGCCTCGCCCAGATCCTGCGCAGCAAGCCGCGAAAGGACCTCCGCCACACCCTCGCCCGGGCGCGCAGACAGCCCGCGCGCGATGGCGCCAATCAACCGGCGCGTCTGTTCGAACAGTTCATGATTCATGATGGATCGCGTCTAGCATGACGTTCAGCGTCAGGACAGGGCAAGGGGTCGAGAGCAGCCGATGCAGGCACTACACGTCACGCTTGCATTTTCGCAGAAATTGAGAAATCATCAATCAGGAACTGGAGTTGGTCTCATGGGACGCCTGCCCTTTCCCCGCCCGCCGAGGCTACGGCTGATCGTGCCGTCGAATGTTGGCGCATTGCGCCCGCGCCACAGCCTGCCAGCACTTCAGGCCTCTGTCAGCGACGCCGCCTTCAGCCCTGACAATTCCCTGTTCGCACTGGCGACGGGAGATGAGGTCCTGATCTATCATTCCTCAACCGGCGCTCTGGCAGGGCGGCTGATAGTGGGGCCGATGCAGGCCTATACGCTCACCTTCCATCCCGATAACCGGCACATCGCAGTCGGCGGCCACAACGGGTCCTCCCTGACGATCTGGGACGTGAACAGCTTTGCGCTGGTTCAACGGGTTGTCATGCTGCTGCCCGGCACGCCCAACTGGTTCCAGCCGGCCTCCATCGCATTCTCGAAGTCAGGCGCGACGATGATGGCGCAGGGGCAGGATGAGCGCCTGGTGATCTGGGACTGGAATGGCGCAAGACCGGCCCTTCGCCGCATCCTCCAGTGGCCGGGCACATTCAATGGACCCTTGCGGGCCTCCCCCGATGGCTACTGGCTGGCGGCCGCGCGGGGCGATGGCCGCGCGGGCCTCTACCGCTACAATCTCGACGGGGAACTGGAGCGCCAGCCGGGAGACTTCGAGACAGGCCGCCAGGTCCAGACCCTCTGCTTCGATGGCGCCTCGCGGCACCTGATCTACGCGGGAGGCGCATCGGAGACCGGCCACGCCGAAATGATCAGGCTGGAGGATGGGCAGGCCGTCAGGCGCTTCGGAATGTCTGCGGCGGAAGGGGGTGGACAGGTGCTCGGCGCGACGGTCTCGCCGGCGGCGCCCCTGCTGGTGCTCTCCCAGGGCAGCAGCCTTCAGGTTCCAGGCCGTCTTCACATCTACCGGACCGACACCGGCGAACTGCTGCGCAGCATCGACATGACGAGCGACGTACTTGTCTTCTCTCCTGACGGCCGGCGCCTTCTCATTGCCTCGTGGCATGTACCAGGAGCGGGAAGCCTCGTTCAGCTATGGACGGCCTGAGCCGGAGGAGTGGCACGGCACTCACGTGATGCCGGGTCCGGTGATCTCGCGCAGCAGCTTGCGGAACATCGCCTCGCCGTAATCCTCATAGTCATTCGCGGGGATCACGAAATAGCCAACACCGCCCGCCACGTTGTTCTCGAAATAGCTGTCGAGCGTGGGCCACTCGTTGAGGATGGTGAGACCGTTGATGGTGATGCCCTGGCCTACCAGCCTGTCGCGCACGGGAGATACGGGCGGGCCGCTGTTGTTGCGCCCGTCCGTCGAGACGTCGATCACCTGCCGCTCGGCGGCGGGGGCCGCAGCGAACAGCGCGGCTGAGAAGGTCAGCGCCGCGGAGATGGAAGTGCCCCCCTCGGCCAGTTGCCGCGGCATGGTCATGAGGAGCCCGCCCAACGCGTCGGCATCCGCCGCCCCGGCGACGACGGTCCACGGCAGCGTCACGATCTGGTTGCGGTCGTCCGACCACTGCACGACAGCGACGGCGATCCTCTGGCGGTGTCCTTGCGCAATGGCCTTCTTCACGTCCTCACGCATGAAGGCCCGGCCGATACCGTCCATCTGCAGGGCGAATTCGCGGGCATCGACGCTGAACGAACAGTCGATGGCAAGGATCAGCGCCAGATCGACATCATGCTGCTGGGCGCGGCCGGCGGGCAGCGGCAGGATCAGGGCGAAGGACAGGATCAGGCCGCCCAGCCAGAACGCGATGGACCTGAGCCCGCGCCCAGCCGCCATGGCCCGTCTCAGGTCCTGAACTGGACGAAGTCAAGGGCGCGGCAGTCCGCGGCCTTCCACCCGATATTCACCGTGCGGCCTTCAGCCACCGTGCTCGAGCCACCCTTGTTCGGCACCTTGACGATGAAGTCGTCATGGCCTGCCACCTCGAGACGGGCGCGGATGTGATCGCCCAGATAGATCAGCTCCGCGATGCGCCCGCTCAGGATCACATCGGCCGACTGCTCCGTGGGGTTGATCTCCACCCGCTCCGGCCTGATCGACAGCAGCGTGCGGCCGCCCTTCTCCTTGGCGCTGATGGCCAGCGCCTTGACCATCTCGCCGGTCTCGAGCTTGACCGTTGCGACATTGTCGGCGCCGATCTCCGCAACTGTTCCCTTGAGCTTGTTGTTCTCGCCGATGAACTGCGCCACGAAGGAATTCACCGGGCGCTCATAAAGATCGGACGGGGTGGACAGCTGCTGCACCACGCCGTCGTTGAACACCGCGATGCGGTTGGACATGGTGAGCGCCTCGGACTGGTCATGCGTCACATAGACGATGGTGACGCCGAGCCGCTCATGAATGTGCTTGATCTCATATTGCATCTGCTCGCGAAGCTGCTTGTCGAGGGCACCGAGCGGCTCGTCCATCAGCACCAGGTCTGGCTCGAAGACGAGTGCGCGCGCCACGGCGATGCGCTGCTGCTGGCCGCCGGAGAGCTGGCCGGGCCGGCGGTTGCCCATCTGCGGCAGTTCCACCATCTTGAGGATCTTCGCGACCCGCTCTTCGATCTCCGCCTTGGGAATGTTCCTGACCTGAAGCGGGAACGCGAGGTTCTCGTTGATGGTCATATGCGGAAACAGCGCGTAGTTCTGGAACACCATGCCGATGCCGCGCTTGTGCGGCGGCACGTTGTTGATCGGCTTGTCCTTCAGGAAGATCTCGCCGTGGGTGGCGGGCTCGAAGCCCGCGAGCATCATGAGCGTGGTGGTCTTGCCCGAGCCGGACGGGCCCAGCATGGTCAGGAATTCGCCCTTGGCGATGTCCAGATTGAGGTTTTTGACCACGAGCGTTTCGCCGTCATAGCTCTTCTGCACATTGGTGAAGCGCACCATCGGCTCAGCTGCCGAAACGCCATTTGCCATTCCCTTTTCCCCCACCTTCGCGAATGTTCGTGGCTACGTGAAAAAATATCATAGGCCGCGACGACGAGGATGCAAGTCCCTCATGCGGCGCGGCCCGTGAATTCGCGTTCAGGTTTTAGTTCAGCGCTTCTTCTTCGCAGCGGCCTTCTTCTTCGCCGCCGGCTTGCGCTTGGCGCCCCGGCCTGCGCCCACGATCAGGTGTTCGGGTCCGTAGGGGAAGCCCGTGATGTTCCTGTTGCCCTTCTCGGTGATCACGAGAATATCATGCTCGCGGTAGCCGCCCGCACCCTTCTGGCCCTCGGGGATCATGATCATCGGCTCCATGGAGACCACCATGCCGGGCTCCAGCACCGTGTCGCAGTCCTCGCGCAGTTCCAGCCCGCCCTCGCGGCCGTAGTAGTGGCACAGCACGCCGAAGGAGTGGCCATAGCCGAAGGTGCGGTACTTCAGCAGGTCGTGGCGCGCATAGATGTCGTTCAGCGCCTTGGCGACGTCGGAGCACTTCGCACCCGGCACCAGCAGCTTCTTGCCCTCGTCATGGACGTGGCAATTCACCTCCCACAGCCGGATATGCTCCTTCGAGGCGGTCTCGGCGAACAGCGTGCGCTCGAGCGCCACATAGTAACCAGCAACCATCGGGAAGCAGTTCAGGCTCAGTATGTCGCCACGCTTGATCTTGCGCGAGGTGACGGGGTTGTGCGCGCCATCCGTGTTGACGCCGGACTGGAACCAGGTCCAGGTGTCGAGGAGTTCGGCGTTGGGCCATGTCTTGGCGATCTCGCGCACCATGGCCTGGGTCGAATGCAGCGCCACCTCATGCTCGGGCACGCCAACGGCGGTTGCTTCCACCACGGCGGCGCCGCCGATGTCGGCGATCTGCGCCATCTTGGTGATGTGCCGGATCTCTTCCGCGCTCTTGATCATGCGGAGCCGCATCGAGGGGGCGGCCACGTCCACGAATTCAACGCCCGGGAAAGCGTCCGAAAGCTGGGCGCGGAAATCGAGGTTGACGTGGTCGAACTCGATG
>NZ_JBIICB010000215.1:0-7514 GCF_044239095.1 Aestuariivirga sp.
CCTCCGGGCACCTTCTCCCATCGCGTTGCGACGGGAGAAGGGACACATGATCTGACAGCTTCCCCTTCTCCCGTCCGAAGGATGGGAGAAGGTGGCCAAAGGCCGGATGAGGGCCTGCTTCAACTCCGGGACTCGCGGAAAGAAGCCCTCATCCGCCCTTCGGGCACCTTCTCCCATCGCGTTGCGACGGGAGAAGGGACTCGTGATCTGACAGCTTCGCCTTCTCCCGTCCGAAGGATGGGAGAAGGTGGCCAAAGGCCGGATGAGGGCCTGCTTCAACATCGGGACTCGCGGACACACGCCCTCATCCGCCCTCCGGGCACCTTCTCCCATCGCGTTGCGACGGGAGAAGGGACTCGTGATCTGACAGCTTCCCCTTCTCCCGTCCGAAGGATGGGAGAAGGTGGCCAAAGGCCGGATGAGGGCCTGCTTCAACTCCGGGACTCGCGGAAAGAGGCCCTCATCCGCCCTTCGGGCACCTTCTCCCATCGCGTGCCGCGACGGGAGAAGGGGACTTGACTGCGGCTGTCCGCCACCAGCGCTCTGAAGGGTCCATTCTCCTCAGCATGGGGCCTTTAGGCGTGCGGCGGATGCGCGAGGCGCATTCGGCAAAGGTGCGTATTCCACATGGCAGCCGCGAGGCGATCCTCATCAATACCGGTGGCGGGCTGGCGGGCGGTGACCGCTTCAGTTTCACCGTCACGGCGGAGGAGAATGCGAAACTCACCGTCACCTCGCAAGCCGCCGAGCGCGTCTACCGCTCGCTGGGGCCCGCGGCGGATGTCGAGGTGACGCTGGCCGCACACCCAGGCTCATCGCTCTTTTGGCTGCCGCAGGAGACGATCCTGTTCGACGGCGCCGCCCTTACCCGCCGCATCCATGCCGACCTCGCCGGGGATGCGCGCTTCCTCGCGGTCGAATCCGTCATCCTCGGGCGGGAGGCGATGGGCGAGACAGTGCGCCATGCGCGATTGCATGACCGCTGGCGCGTGCGCCGCAATGGCCGCCTCATCTTCGCCGACGACCTGGCCTTCGACGGCCCGCCGCCGGGAAGCAAGGCCACGCTGGACGAGGGCCGCGCCTTCGCCACCGTCGTGCTGGCCGCGCCTGAGGCCGAGGATCTTCTCGACAGGGTGCGGGACGCCATCGGCAACCGGGGCGATGCCAGCGCATGGACTTCGAACGATTCTGGCAAGCTGGTTGCAAGGCTACTGGCCAGAGATGGGTTCGAACTGCGCAAATCCCTGATTCCAGCACTCACGCTGCTGGCAGACGGTGCTGCGCTGCCCAAAACTTGGTCGTTCTGAGGAAGAATCATGCAGCTGACCCCGCGCGAAAAAGACAAGCTGCTCGTCAGCATGGCCGCGATCGTCGCAAGGCGGCGATTGGAGCGGGGCGTGAAGCTCAACCATCCGGAGGCCATCGCCCTCATCACCGACTATGTGGTCGAAGGCGCGCGCGACGGCCGCAGTGTTGCCGACCTGATGGAGAGTGCCGCCCATGTCATCACCCGCGCGCAGGTGATGGAGGGCATCGCCGAGATGGTCCATGAGGTGCAGGTGGAAGCGACCTTCCCCGATGGCACCAAGCTCGTCACCGTTCACCAGCCGATCCGATAGGAGTGCCGCACATGATTCCCGGCGAAGTCATCACCAAGGCTGGCGACATCGAATTGAACCAGGGTGCGGCCACCATCACACTCGAGGTGGCCAACACCGGCGACCGGCCGATCCAGGTTGGCTCGCACTATCATTTCTTCGAGACCAACGAGGCGCTGCGCTTCGACCGGACCAAGGCGCGGGGGCACCGCCTCGACATCGCGGCGGGCACCGCCGTGCGCTTCGAGCCGGGCCAGCGCCGCGAGGTGACGCTCGTGCCCATCGGAGGTGCGCGCAAGATTTACGGATTCCAGCAGAAGATCATGGGGGCGCTCTGACATGGCCAGGATTTCACGCGCCACCTACGCATCGATGTATGGCCCCACCGTGGGCGACCGCGTGCGCCTCGCCGACACCGAACTCTTCATCGAGGTCGAGAAGGACTTCACCCTCTATGGCGAGGAGGTGAAGTTCGGCGGCGGCAAGGTCATCCGTGACGGCATGGGCCAGTCACAGGCGACGCGCGCTGAAGGCGCCATGGACACCGTCATCACCAATGCGCTGATCGTCGACCACACCGGCATCTACAAGGCCGACGTGGGCCTGAAGGAAGGCCGCATCGCCGGCATCGGCAAGGCGGGCAACCCCGATACGCAGACAGGCGTCACCCTCATCATCGGGCCGTCCACCGAGATCATCGCGGGCGAGGGCCGCATCCTCACCGCGGGCGGCATCGACTGCCACATCCACTTCATCGCGCCCCAGCAGATCGAGGAGGCGCTCTATTCCGGCGTCACCACCATGCTGGGCGGCGGCACCGGCCCCGCGCATGGAACGCTTGCCACCACCTGCACCGGCGCCTGGCACACCATGCGCATGATCGAGGCGGCGGACTCGTTCCCCATGAATCTGGGCTTCATGGGCAAGGGCAATGCGTCGCTTCCTGCGGCACTCGAGGAAATGATCCTCGCCGGTGCCTGCGGCCTCAAGCTGCATGAGGACTGGGGCACGACACCGGGCGCCATCGACAATTGCCTGGCCGTGGCGGACGCGCATGACGTGCAGGTGGCGATTCACACTGACACGCTGAACGAGTCCGGTTTTGTCGAGCAGACCATCGCGTCCTTCAAGGGCCGCACCATCCACACCTTCCACACGGAAGGTGCAGGCGGCGGCCACGCGCCGGACATCATCAAGGTGGCGGGCCTCAAGAACGTGCTGCCCTCCTCCACCAACCCGACCAGGCCCTACACGATCAACACGGTGGCAGAGCACCTCGACATGCTGATGGTGTGCCACCATCTCTCTCCGCGCATTCCGGAAGACATTGCTTTTGCCGAAAGCCGCATCCGCAAGGAGACGATCGCGGCGGAGGACATCCTGCACGACCTCGGCGCCATCTCCATGATCTCGTCGGACAGCCAGGCCATGGGCCGCGTCGGCGAGGTCATCATCCGCTGCTGGCAGACGGCGCACAAGATGAAGGTGCAGCGCGGTTCGCTTCCCGGTGATGGCGCGGCGGACAACAACCGCGTGAAGCGCTATGTCGCGAAATACACGATCAATCCGGCGATCGCGCAAGGCATTGCCCAAGAGGTGGGCTCGATCGAAGTGGGCAAGCGCGCCGATCTCGTGCTGTGGAACCCCGCCTTCTTCGGGGTCAAGCCGGAGATGGTGCTGCTGGGCGGCTCGATTGCGGCAGCGCCCATGGGCGATCCCAATGCCTCGATTCCCACGCCGCAGCCGGTGCACTACCGCCCGATGTTCGCAAGCTTCGGCAAGCTGATGACCAATTCCTCCGTCACCTTCGTCAGCAAGGCGGCGGCGGATGCGGGACTCGCAGCAAAGCTCGGCGTCGCCAAGCAATTGCTGCCGGTGAAAAACACGCGCGGTGGCCTTTCCAAGGCCTCGATGGTGCACAACGACGCGACTCCGGTCATCGAGGTCGATTCCGAGACCTACGAAGTGCGCGCCGACGGCGAGTTGCTCACCTGCGAACCCGCCAAGGAGCTGCCCATGGCGCAGCGCTACTTCCTCTACTGATGGCGCTGCGCGCCACATCCTTCCGCCGCGCCCTGAGCTTAGGCGACGAGCCCTTCGATGTGGTGGTGCTCGATGCCGATCAGCGCCACATTCGCCGGAAGCGCATCACCCTGGCCAATGGCGAGGATATTCTCGTCGATTTCGAGAAGCCCGTGCACCTCGAGCAGGGTGACCGGCTGGTGCTGGAGGATGGCCGCATGGCCGAAGTCGTGGCCGCTCCCGAGATCCTCATGGAAGTTGTGGCGCGCGACGCGGGCCACCTCGTGGAACTCGCCTGGCACATCGGCAACCGGCACTTAGCCGCGCAGATCGCGGCGGAGCGCATTCTGCTCAGGCGCGACCGCATCATCCGCGCCATGCTGGAACAGCTGGGCGCCACGGTGCGCGATGTGACGGAGCCCTTCTCACCCGAGCATGGGGCCTATCACGCGCATGACCACTGAACCGCGCCAGCTCCTCCTGCTGCTGACATGGATGTCGCCCGCCTTCCCAACGGGGGCCTTCGCCTATTCCCACGGGCTCGAATGGGCGATCGACACTGGCCTCGTGCGCGATGGCGATGAGTTGAGGGCATGGATTGCCGATCTCATCACCCGCGGCTCCGGCTGGAATGACGCCGTGCTGTTCTCACGCTGCTGGGAGGAGGATGCCTCCAGCCTCAATGAACTGGCCCTCGCCCTGGCCACCTCGCGCGAGCGCCACCTCGAAACGTCGCAGCTGGGCCGCGCCTTCCGCATCGCGGCGGGCGTCTTCGCGGCCCCGGCACTGGATGAAGACGAGATCGCCTACCCCATCGCCGCGGGCAGCGCCTGCGCCGCGATGGGCATCGACAGGCGCGATGCGCTGCTGGCCTATCTGCAGGGCTTCGCGGCAACGCTCACCTCCGTTGCCGTGCGCCTCGTGCCGATCGGCCAGACGGCAGGGCTCGAAGTGCTGCGAGACCTCGCGCCCGTCATCGCCCGGACGGCGGAGCGTGCCGCAACCGCGACACGCGATGACCTCGGCGCCATCACCATCGCGGCGGACATTGCCGCCATGAAGCATGAAACCCAGAGGAGCCGCGTGTTCCGCACATGACCAGATCCCTGAACGGCCCCCTCCGCGTCGGCATCGGCGGCCCCGTCGGCTCCGGCAAGACGACGCTCACCGAGAAGCTGTGCAAGGCGATGCGGGAGAGATATTCCGTCGCCGCCATCACCAACGACATCTACACCAAGGAAGATGCGCTGATCCTCAACCGGCTTCAGGCACTGCCGGAAGACCGCATCATGGGTGTCGAAACCGGCGGCTGCCCGCACACGGCAATCCGCGAGGATGCCTCCATCAATCTCGCCGCCGTGGACGAGATGGTGAAACGCCACCCCGGCCTCGACGTGATCTTCATCGAATCGGGCGGGGATAATCTGGCGGCCACCTTCTCACCCGACCTGGCCGACATCTCGCTCTACGTCATCTCCGTCTGCCAGGGCGAGAAAATCCCGCGCAAGGGCGGCCCGGCGATCACCCGTTCGGACCTCCTCATCATCAACAAGGCCGATCTCGCGCCGCATGTCATGGCCGATCTCGATGTGATGGAAAGCGACACCCGAAGGGTGCGCGGGACAAGACCCTTCGTCTTCACCGATCTGCTGCGCCAGAAGGGCGTCAATGACGTGGTCGCCTTCATCGAGCATGCCGGTGGCCTCGCCTGACGGAGCAGGCTTTCCCCGTCACGCGCTGCGCCCACGTTTAAAATTTGCCGTTGCGATAGAATCGGTGCTAGGCCTATGGGCTGCCGACGATGCTTTTTCTGAATCTCCAGCGGCAGTCATCTCGCAAATAAACCCAGGACCGGAAAGGTGCATCATGAACGACAATGCTGACCTAGGGTCCGCAATGACCGAGCTCAACGATGCCTTCGCCCGGGTAAGGGCGCAGGTGCATGTCCTGCGGATGGCCATAGGCGGCATCCAAGATGAACGTGACATCCGAGCGCTGATCTTTCAGCTCGGCACCATCGAGGAAGAGTTACAAGCCTCGGAACGGATGCTGAAGAAAAACAGCCCCGATCATTGATCGGGTAAATGGTACCGCCTGCCCGGCTCGAACGGGCGACCCCTAGATCCACAATCTAGTGCTCTAACCAACTGAGCTAAGGCGGCATCACAGTCAGCGCCAGGAACGTGTCCGCTTGCGCTGCGCCGTTCCTAGCTGTTGACGCGGCCGATTTCAAGACAGCAAAACGGAAAAGGCCCGCCGTCAGGCGGACCTTCGACCGGAACCTCCGGCGGGGAGGAAGATCGCCGGCTGATCCTGCTATCGTTTCGTCAGGCCGCGGCGGCCTTGGAGAAGCCGGCGAAGGACTTGGTCATCGTCTCCTGCATCGGCTTCATCGAGTCCTTGGCCAGCGCCACGGACAGCTCGCCCAGCTCCGCAGCCTGCCGCTGCAAGGTTTCGGCCTGGTCCTTGAAGAAGGACTGCTGCAGGTTCATCGCCTCCGCGGGATCGCGAACCGCAACGAGCTTGCGCGCGAAGGCGAAGCCGGCATTGAGGTTCAGCTGGGCGAATTCCATCGTCTTCAGCTGAATGTCGGTGACGCGGTTCTTGTAGGCGTTGGCAGCTTCATCCATGAGCTGGACATTGCTGTGCGCCACTTCGCTGACCTTCTCGAACGCAGCCTGCGCCTGATCGACGGTCTTCTGGGCGAAGCTTGCAACCTCGGCCTGAGCTTCGCTGTGCAGTTCGGGTTTCACCTTCTTGGTCGACATGTATCCATCTCCTCTGGACGGCTTTGAATTCGCCGTGATGGCGATCATATAGACCATTTCATTGTGCAGTGCAACATAAATGTTGCGGCGCGCCACATGTTAACCACGCTGGCAGGACCAGCCAGTGGTGGGCTGGCAGACCGGCTGAATTCATTTCGTTTTTTGGTTAAGCCATCGTAAAGATGGGGTGAACGGAAGGGTGAACAGTTGGCTGACATGGCGGCCCTCACGCTGGATGACCTGCGGGACGTTTCCCAGGCGGCTTGGCTTTGGGACCCCGCGCGCGCCCGCATCGTCTGGGCGAACCCTCCGGGAATCGGGTTTTTCGGCGGTGAATCGCTTTTTGACCTGCTCGACCGGCCCTTTGGCCTCGATGAGCCCGGCGTCCGGCGGATCCTGGGCACTGCCCGCACCCTGAACCGCGGACATGCCGAAGAGGCGCTGCTGCATTTTCCCTCCGCGGGGGCAACAGCCCCCATCGCCTGCCGGATGATGGTCCATGCCTTGCCGGACGGACGCTCAGGGCTTCTCGTGGTGGCCCAGCAGGATGCCGAAGGGGAAACCGCGCAGACGGTGAAGGAGATCACCGAAGCCTTCGAGCTTCTGCCCGCCGCGGCTGGCCTCGCAACCCGTGACGGCTCCTTCCGCCATCTGAACAGGTCCGCCCTGGCGCTGCTCGGCCCGGACCAGCAGGCCAGCCTCGCGGCGGTCCTGGCTGATGGCGCCCTCGCCGGGGATCTGCTGAACCGTACCGAGGCTGCCGGAACTGTCGCCCTGACCCGGTCCCTGGCCGTGAAGCTGGGACGCCGGGACATCCGCCTTACGCTTTCGCGCCTCAACCGTGGCGGCGTCGAAACCGCGGCCTACGCCCTTGTCATGATGGAGGACGTGACCGAGCGGCGTGCCCTGGAGCGCCGCCTGACCGCCACGGCGGAAGCACCAGCCCAACCGGCAGCGGCTGCCCCGCCCGCGACACCACCTGCCGCGCCACCACCTGCCGCGCAACGCCTGCCGGAAGCCGACGCTGCCGTTTTCGAGCGGCTGGGCAAGACCCTCGAGGACGGGATCAGGCAGCTGCCGCCGCGCCATGCTGCACCGGCAGCCGAAACCCCGCCGCCATCGCCCG
>NZ_JBIICB010000216.1:0-7485 GCF_044239095.1 Aestuariivirga sp.
AACCTGGACCAACAACGGCGTCGTGAGCTTGGCGGACCCCACGCTGAGGCCGGAGCGCGAGGACCCGGAGACGGTGCAGGGTGCAAGCGAGCTGATGCGGCTCTATGAGAAGCTGGGCACCCGGCCAACCTGGACCTGCGCGCCCTACCAGCATGCAGGCGGCCCGAAATTCGGTGATCATATCGCAGTGGGGGAATCCAACGCCGTCTCGTATTACAATTCGGTGGTCGGTGCGCGGACCAACAAGTACGGTGACTACCTCGATGTTGCCTGCGCACTCACGGGACTGGCACCCGATGCCGGGCTGCACCGGACGGAGGAGCGTTGCGCAACGCTCCACATCGACGCGACCCAGCTGCCGGAGGAATGGCGGCGCGAAGACGTCTTCGCGCATCTGATCGGGCACCATACGGGGCGGCTCGCCGGGCGGCGCGTGCCAGTGATCTCAGGGCTGTTTCCCGATGCTCCAAAACATTCGCTGAAGGCAATCAGTTCGGCTGCCGCCTCATCCGGGGGCGTCGAGCTGTGGCATGGCACCGGCGTAACGCCGGAAGCGCCAGAACTCGCATCCGTGTTTCGCGGGACGCAAACGCATGTCGTGATGGTGGACGATCTCGCCCGCGCCCATCGCGACCTCTCGACGGCGCAGGATGGTCCGCTCGATGCGGTCGCACTCGGCACGCCACATTTCGCACTCTCGGAATTCGCGGATCTTGTGCGCCTTCTCGACGGAAGAAGGGTAAGGTCCGGTTTGCCATTCCTTGTCTCGACGAGCCGCGTGGTCCGTGAGCTTGCGCGGGCGAAGGGGTGGATCGCGGAACTCGAGGCATGCGGCATCGAGGTGCCGGTCGATGTCTGCACCTATCACTCGCCGCGCGTCAGGGGCTTGCAGGGCCGCGTCATGACCAATGCCGCGAAGTGGGCATACTACGCACCTGGCATGCTTGGGGTGGAGGTGGCTTTCGGCTCGCTGCGCGAATGCGTGGAAAGCGCCATTCGTGGCGAGGTCTGGCGTGACTCCAATCTGTGGAGCGCTCGATGATCAGAGCCCGTATTCTCACCGGCGAGGCGGCGGAGGGCCGCGTATTGTCCCTCGACGAGCCCTTGAGTTTCTGGGGGGCTTTCGAACCGAGGACCGGCGTTATCATCGACGTGCATCATCCCCAACGCGGGGCGTGTGTGAAGGGCAGGATTCTCCTGATGACCGAGACGCGCGGATCTGGCTCCGCGCCCGGCGCCATCGCCGAAGCAATCCGGCTCGGCACCGCGCCAGACGCAATCATCCTTGCTGAACCCGACATCAACCTCGCGGTCGGCGCGGAGGTAGCGGCGGTCCTCTACGGAAGGCACTGCCTGCTTGCCTGCGTCACGCAGGATGAGCTTGCACAGCTGCGACGCGCTGAGCGTCTTCGAATCGCGGCGGACGGTGCCGTTACGGTTGGCTAGCGCGCGTTCCGACCAGGTGGAATCACCTGGTCGAAAAGAACTCGCGCAAGTTCAATAGCTTGAGCATGATCTTGTCGCAAAAGTGGTTTCCACTTTTGCGGATCATGCTCTATTCATTCCGCGGCCTCGAGCATCGGCTCTGGGGCAAGCTCAACGTAGGTAAGGTCCACGGCCCCGCGCGGGGCTTCTTCCGGAATGCGGAACAGGTTCCAGTCCCACATGCGGCGGCCCAGTTCGGGCAAGCCGGTCGCCCACGACACGAGTGGTGAGAGCATCAACGCGCCCGCGATTGGCAAAAGCCACAGGAAGGCAACCGCGGAGATATGGAAGGACAGCACCGCAAAGCACAAGCCCGCCACAACATGAAGTGAGTGCACCCTGGCGCAGTCACTGAGCGGCATTGCCTGATCGTCGCGGTTCTGGGCATGCCAGCCGGAGTCGCGGCCTAGCAGCACCTCGGCCACCACGCGTGACTGGATGAGCATCATCATGGGCGACAGCATCATGGAGACGACGCTTTCCGCGGCCACGCTCTTGAAGAGCCCAACTGCCCCACCGCAACCCCGCCGCAGTTCTCGATCGCGCAACGCCAGCAAGAGCGCCAGGAGTTTCGGCAGGTAGAGGACGGTGAAGGTGATGGCGAAGAGCCTGAAGGCCAGTTCGGGGTCAAACACCGGCCAACTCGGGAACAGCGAGAAGGACTCCGGAAAGTAATTTGGCGTCGCATGGCGGGCAACGGTGGCAAGCACCAGGCCTGCCAGCAGCAGCAAGAGCCACACGGGTGAGGCCAGATAGGACATGATCCCCTGCACGAGGTGCACCCGGCTGACCCAGTGCAGGCCCTTCGCCCCGACGATCTTGATGTGCTGCAGATTGCCCTGGGCCCAGCGCCTGTCGCGCACGGCGAGGTCGATGAGGCAGGGTGGCGTTTCCTCATAGGATCCCGCAAGCTGCGGCAGCATGTAGACTGCATAGCCTGCCCGGCGCATCAGCGCCGCCTCCACGAAGTCATGGCTCAGAACATGCCCGCCGAACGGTTTGCGGCCGTCAAGCTCCGGCAACCCTGCGGAGTCCGCAAAGGCCCTGGTGCGTATGATCGCGTTGTGGCCCCAGTAATTGCCGTCGCGGCCGTGCCAGGCGGAAAGACCCGCAGCAATGAGGGGGCCATAGACACGGCCAGCGAACTGCGTCATGCGCGCAAACGGTGTCCAGCGGTTCTGCAGCAGCGGAAGCGACTGGATGATCCCTGCTTGTGGATCCGCCGCCATGGCGCGCGCCAGCGTGATCAGTGCGGCATGGCTCATGTCGCTGTCGGCGTCGAGAATGATCATGTGATCATAGGCTGCGCCCCAGCGCCGAACGAAATCGGCGATGTTACCCGCCTTGCGGTGATGGTTGTGCTCCCGGCGGCGGTAATGGACTTTCACCTCCGGAGCAAGCTGCCGCCGGAGCCAGGCAAAGGCCTCCAGTTCGGCCTCCGCGATGTTCTCCTTCCGCGTGTCGCTCAGCACGAAGATGTCGAAATGCGCACCCGCGCCCTGACGCCGGAGCGCATGGCCCATGCGGCACAGCGCGGTGAAAACGCGCGCCGGATCCTCGTTATAGACGGGCATCAGCAATGCGGTGCGGCCAATATCGCTCATATCGGCCAGCGGCGGCCGCACGGTCTTGCCGCGCAGCAAGACCCAGAACCCGAGGATCGCGCTGGCGCATGAGAACGAGATCCAGGCGAATGTGAGCGCGAAGAAGCCAGCGAACAGCACCTGGAGCGCGGTGACGTTCACCGGGTTGATCACCTCATACATCTTCCATGTGCCGAACGCGGTGAGGGCGGCGGATGTGACGAATACGAAGATACGCGCCAGCGTCACATCACGGCCATTGCCGACCGCTGCCGGACTGCCCTGCCAGGACGAAAGGTCCTGAACAGGCATGTCGAGCGGCGCGTCAGCGGGCATCGCCCCTGCGGTCAGTTTCTTGTCCAGCGATAGAGCCATGTTTCGCTTACTTTCTTGTCGCCACGCTTCAGCACGGCACGCAATTCCGCAGTGTCGGCGCCATTGACGTTGTGCTCGAAGGAGAGCCGTGTCGTTTTCGCAACGTCGTTCTTTGCTGCATGCACGTTGGAGATAACGCCCGCGGAGGCCGTCACATCCGGGACGGGATCCCCATCGAGATCGCCACCCGCGAACTCCACGATGTAAAGCCTCAGATCTGGGTCATAAGATGGCGGCGTTGCCGAATAGTTAGGGTCCACTCCGGCGCCAGAGAATACGGTTCGCGCCACGGGAAGTTCAGCACCCACGGGCCAGTCCGCGCACCAGTGGAGGCGGTAGACGAACGCGTAGCTCTGTCCATGCCGCAGCGGCTCCTTCGGTTGCCAGAAGGCGACGATATTGTCGTTGGTTTCGAGCAGGGTCGGTATCTCGTAAAGCTCGACCGCGCCGGCACCCCAGTCACCGACCGGCTCCGCCCACAGGCTCGGCCGGCGCTCATAGCGCGACTCGAGGTCGAGAAAGTCACGGTAGTCGCGCTTGCGCTGAATCAGGCCGAAGCCACGCGGGCTCATGTCCTGGAAAGCACTTACCTGCAGGGTCTTGTGATTGGTCAGCGGCCGCCAAAGCCATTCTCCGGCTCCCGTCAGCATCATCAGGCCGTCCGAATCATGAACGGCTGGGCGGAAATCCTCCACAGGCCGTGAGATCGAATCGAGCAGGAACATGGAGGTCATCGGCGCGATGCCGAAGTGACCGATGTCACGCCGCGGAAAAAGCACCATCTCCACGTCCATCTGCGTGTCTTCGCCAGGCTTGATCGAGAATTTGTAGGCGCCCGTCACGGAAGGGCTGTCGAGCAACGCCTCGACCACGACGGTGGTGGCCGCCGGATCGGGCTTCCTCACCCAGAAGGCGCGGAACATGGGGAATTCCTCACCCTTGGGCTGACCGGTGTCGATTGCAAGCCCGCGCGCTGAAAGGCCGTAGAGAAGGCCCCTGCCCACGCCGCGGAAATAGGACGCCCCCTGGAAGACGACGAACTCATCGTTCACGTCCTTCGAGTTGATCGGATAGCGCAGCCTCAATCCGGCATAATGCAGGTCGGTCTTGCCATCCGTCCTGGGCGCCAGCGGGCCGAAGTTGAACAGGTCCGGGCTGTAGTTGATGCGCGCCGTCTTGCCGTCCTCCACGACATGCACATCGACCGGCGCCGTGAACAGGAAACCGGAATGGAAGAGGTCGAAGGAGAACTGATGCGGCGCGCCCTTCCAGAAGGACTTGTCCGGATTGAAGCGGATATCGCGGTACTGGTCGTAATTGAGTGCCTCCCAGCCTGGCGGCATGGAGATGCGTACATCTTCCCACGGCTTCTGTGACAAGGCCTCGGCAAGCTTGCGGACGTGATCCTCCGCGAAGGCCTGATGCTCGATCAGAAGGCCTGCCGCCTCCGCCATGCTGGGAAACGTGCCGAGGCGCATCGCCGTGACCAGCGCGCCAAGCGTTGCCGCCGACCCCAGAACCTGACGTCGTGAAACATTCATGTTAGGAAAATCCAAAGAAAATGGTGCGGTGCACAAATTAGACGAACCATCAGATTTGTAAAGCCCCTGCGCGGCCTCTCGACCGTTTGGTTTCCATGCACTAAAAGCGCGGCAAAACAAGGGTTCCCAAGATGAAATTTGCGAAAGTAACGGCGAGGCTTGGCGGCCTGGGGTCAGACAAGTGGGCCGTCCACATCGAGGGAAGGCGCAGGGCTGCCCTGGGCGACCGCATGATCTTCCTGTCGATCGGAGAACCCGATGCACCACCGCCCGCGGCGATTCTGGACGAGGCCACCCGCCAGATGAATGGCGGCCGCCTGGGCTATGCCGATGGCCGGGGCGAGGCCAGTGTGCGCCGCGCACTGGCGCGCCTCTACACAAGGCAGACGGGCCGCACGATCGAAGAGTCCCAGTTCATCTACCTTCCCGGCACGCAGACCGCGCTTTACGCCGCCATGATGGCGGTGGTCGACGAGGGCGACGAGGTACTGGTGGCCGACCCCTACTATGCCACCTATGAAGGGGTCATCGCCGCGGCGGGCGGCATCAAGGCGCCCATAAGGGTTGACCCCGACGACGGCTTCCATCTCAAGGCGGCCGACCTCGAGAAGGCCATCACGCCGAAATCGCGCGTGCTGCTGATGAACTCGCCGTCGAACCCGACAGGGGCCGTCTTCACACGGGCGGAAATCGAGAAGATCGGCAAGATCTGCGAAAAACACGATTTGTGGATCATATCGGACGAGGTCTATGCCACCATGACCTACGGCAATGCCGTGTTTTCCTCGCCCTTTGACATTCCCGAGCTCGAAAAGAGGACAGTCGTCGTATCGTCGATCTCGAAGTCACACGCGTTGCCAGGCCTCCGCGCCGGGTGGATCGCCGCTTCGCCTGAGTTTTGCGACCGTTGCATTCCTGTGACCGAGACGATGCTGTTCGGTTCTCAGCCTTTCATTGAAGATGCAGCAGCCTTCGCGCTCGACAATCACTTCCCCGAGATCGACGCCATGAAGCGCGCCTATGAACAGCGCGCACACGCCCTGGTGAGGTCTCTCGAAGGCTCGAAGACGGTCTCGGCCCGCATGCCCGAGGGCGGCATGTTCGTTATGGTGGACGTCAGGAAGACCGGCCTCTCGGGCGAGGACTTCGCGCGCCGGCTCCTCGCGGAGGAGAACGTCGTCACCATGCCGGGCGAGAGCTTCGGTGCAGGCGGTTCCGGCCACCTGCGCGTGGCCCTCACGGTGGGCGTCGATGAGATTACCGAAGCCTCGCGGCGCATTGCACGTCTGGCGGAACGGATCTGACGGCCGCTTACGTCACCGCCCGTAAAGCTGCTCCGGAAGCCAGAGCCCGATCTGCGGGAAGGTGTAGAGCAGCGCCATGGAGCCGATGACGATGAAGATGAAGGGCATCACGCCCGCGAAGATGTCGTTGATGCTCACCTCCTTCGGCGCCACGCCCTTCAGGTAGAAGGGTGCCATGGCAACCGGCGGAGAGAGGAACGAGGTCTGTATGTTGAGGGCGATCAG
This sequence comes from Aestuariivirga sp., assembly GCF_044239095.1. Classification (GTDB taxonomy): domain Bacteria; phylum Pseudomonadota; class Alphaproteobacteria; order Rhizobiales; family Aestuariivirgaceae; genus Aestuariivirga. The sequence goes on from NZ_JBIICB010000216.1 coordinate 6,514, forward strand.
CAGACCGAAGAACAGCGGGTCGATGCCGAAATGGTCAAGAAGCGGCAGGAAAATCGGCACAAAAATGACGATGATCTCGGTCCACTCCAGCGGCCAGCCGAGAATGAAGATGATGATCTGCGTCACCAGCAGGAACATGAAGGGCGTGAGGTCGAGTCCGACCACGAAGTCCTTGATCACCGCATCGCCCCCAAGGATGGCAAAGACGGCGGAGAAGGTGAATGAGCCGACGAAGAGCCACCCCACCATGGCCGAGGTGCGCGCCGTCAGATAGACGGATTCCTTGAGTTTCTCGAAGCTGAGGGATCGATAGGCGATGGCCAGGACGAGCGCGCCCAGGGCGCCGATGGCGGCAGCCTCGGAGGGGGTGGCAATGCCGAACATGATTGCCCCCAGCACCGCCATGATCAGCAACGCCAATGGCACGAAGGATGTGCCAAGCTCGTAGAAAACCGTGGCGACCGGCACGTTTCTTTCTTCCACCGGCAAGGGTGGCGCCAGCTTGGGGTTCAGCATGGCCCGGATCATCACGTAGGCAATGTAGAGGCCCGCGAGCATGAGGCCTGGAAACAGGGCCCCCGCATAGAGTTGTACCGGCGAGACACCTGCAGTGGCGCCGTAAAGGATCAGCATGATCGACGGCGGGATGAGGATGCCGAGGCAGCCGCCGGCGCAGACCACGCCAGCCGAGAGCCGCACGTCATAACCGTTGCGCAGCATGACCGGAAAGGCCAGCAGGCCCATCAGCGTCACCACAGCGCCGACGATGCCGGTGGCGGTCGCGAACAGCGTGCAGGTGATGAGGGTCGCCACCGCAAGCGATCCAGGAAGCCCGCCCGCGGCCAGTTGGATCGAGCGGAACAGACGGTCAAGGATGTTGGCGCGTTCGATGATGTAGCCCATGAACACGAACAGCGGCACGGAGATGAGAATGTCGTTTGTCATCACCGACCAGGTGCGCTGCACCAGAAG
>NZ_JBIICB010000217.1:0-7454 GCF_044239095.1 Aestuariivirga sp.
TCTTCTTCCGCGGCATGAGCCGGGAGGAGGCGGTGGGGCTGACGCTCGCCATGCGCGACTCCGGCACGGTGCTCAAATGGGACCTGCCGGGCCCCGTGGTGGACAAGCATTCCTCCGGCGGCATCGGCGATAATCTCTCGCTCATGCTGGGCCCCATGCTCGCCGCCTGCGGCTGCTTTGTGCCGATGATCTCGGGCAGGGGCCTCGGCCACACCGGCGGCACGCTGGACAAGCTCGACTCCATCCCGGGCTACGCCACCCAGCCCGACCTTGACCTCTTCCGCCGCGCCACGCGTGAGGCAGGCTGCGCCATCATCGGCCAGACGGCGGATCTGGCCCCCGCTGACAAGCGCCTCTATGGCATCCGCGATGTCACGGCGACGGTGGAGTCGATCCCGCTCATCACTGCCTCGATCCTCTCCAAGAAACTCGCAGCGGGCCTCGGCCATCTGGTGCTGGACGTGAAGACCGGTTCCGGCGCTTTCATGGCCACCATGGAGGAAGCGCGCGGGCTCGCCGAAAGCCTCGCCGCCGTGGCGAATGGCGCAGGCCTTCCCACCACCGCGCTCATCACCGATATGGACGAGCCGCTGGCAACTTGCGCTGGCAACGCCCTCGAAGTGGCGAATGCAGCGGAATTCCTGCTGGGCCGCCGAGCTGAACCGCGCGTCATGGAGATCACGCTGGCGCTCGGCGCTGAACTGCTGCTCAGCGCCGGGATCGCGTCCGATAATGCCGCAGCGCGTGTCAAGCTTCAGCAGACGCTCACCAACGGAAAGGCCGCGGAGCATTTCGACAGGATGGTCGTGGCACTCGGCGGCCCGTTGAACTTCCTTGCGAACCACGAGAAGCATCTCGCCCCCGCACCCATCATCCGCCCCGTCCCTGCGGAGGCCGAAGGCTATGTCTCCGCCATCCGCACGCGTGAACTCGGCCTTGCGGTCATCGAACTTGGCGGCGGGCGGCGTGTCGCCTCCGACCGGATCGACCATCGCGTCGGACTTTCCGCACTCCTCGGCAAGGGGGACCGGGTGGAGCGGTCCGCGCCGCTCTGCCTCGTCCATGCGGCGGATGAGGCGGGTTTCGCAAAGGCTGCGGCGATGGTGAAATCGGCCTATGCTGTGGGGGAGAAGCCCGCCCGCTCAGCCACCGTGCTGGCGCGGGTCACGGCCTGACCATGGAGGCGGAATGCCGCGTGCCTTTCTCCTGATTCTCGACAGCTTCGGCATCGGCGGTGCGCCTGACGCCGCAAGCTTCGGCGATGAGGGTGCCAACACGCTCTGCCACATCTGCGATCACATGGCACTCCGCGTGCCCCATCTGGCAGCGCTGGGGCTGGGGCAGGCGTCGGAACTCTCCACCGGTCGCAACCCGCTCGCCGCCCATCCGCTCATCGGCCAATATGGCGTGGCGCGCGAGGTCTCGCGCGGCAAGGACACGATCACCGGCCATTGGGAAATCGGCGGCGTGCCGCTGCAATTCGGCTGGGGCTATTTCCCGCATGAGATCCCGGCTTTCCCGCAATCGCTGATCGATGCAATCGTCTCCCGCTGCAATCTTCCGGGCCTTCTCGCCCTGCGCCATGCCTCTGGCACCGAGGTCATCGAGGATTTCGGCGAGGAGCACATCCGCACCGGCAAGCCCATCGCCTATACCAGTGCCGACAGCGTGCTGCAGATCGCAGCACACGAGCAGCATTTCGGGCTGGAGCGGCTTTACGAGGTCTGCCGCGTGACGCGCGAGCTTACCTACCCCATGAACATCGGCCGCATCATCGCGAGGCCCTTCATCGGCGATCGGCGCGGCGAATTCACCCGCACCGGCCACCGCAAGGACTTCGCGGTCACACCACCTTCGCCCACGCTGCTTGCTGTGCTGAGTGCGGCGGGCCGCGACGTCGTCTCGGTCGGCAAGATCGGCGACATCTATGCCCATGCCGGCACGGGCCGCGAGATCAAGGTCTCGGGCAATCCGGCCTTCATGGAGACGACGCTGGCCAACATGGACGGGCTGGCGGATGGTGGCTTCCTGATGACGAATTTCGTCGACTTCGACAGCGAGTTCGGCCACCGCCGCGATCCGGTTGGTTATGGCCGCGCGCTCGAGGCCTTCGATGCGGAGATGCCGCGCATCTTCGCGAAGCTGAAGCCGGGCGATCTCCTCGTGCTCACCGCCGACCACGGCAATGACCCGACATGGAAAGGCACCGACCACACGCGTGAGCAAGTGCCGGTGATGAGCTACATGCCCGGCATGCAGCCTGGCAGCTTCGGCCTGCGCATGAGCTTCGCCGATATCGGCCAGACCATTGCGCGGCACCTGGGCGTCGGCCCGCTTGGCGCTGGCGCCGCGTGGGATCCCGCTAATCCGGGCGCTTCAGCACCGCCTGCAGCACGTTCCTGACGCCGACAGCTCCCAAGAAACGGTCGTTCTCATCGAAGATCGCCACCGGGGCCACGTCGGTGTTGTGGATTGCCAGCATCACGGTCTTGAGCGACGTGCCGGGCCGCGCCCAATAGACGGGCCGCGTGCCCTCCTCGACGGGGATGTCGATCTGGTCGCAGGAAACCCATGTGGCCGGCTGCCCGTCGCGCTCTGCGGCGGTCACCTTGCCGTCGGCCCCCAGATGGAAGCGCGTGGTGCGGCGCTTGTCGAGCCACACCCAGCCATCGGCATCGCGCGCGAGTTCGGGAAGGCCGCGCATGACGTTCCACGCCGTCAGCACCGAGAGCGGGTTCACGTTCGCGATGAAGTCCCGCACATAGTCGTTGGCGGGCTTCAGCACGATGTCTTCAGGTGTCCCCGACTGCACGATGCGCCCGCCCTCCATGATGGTGATGCGGTTGCCGATCTTGAGCGCCTCCTCCAGGTCATGGCTGACGAAGAGGATGGTCTTCTTGATCTGCTTCTGGAGCTGGATCAACTCGTCCTGCAGCTTGGTGCGGATCAGCGGATCCAAGGCCGAGAAGGGCTCGTCCATCAGCAGGATTGGCGCTTCGGTGGCAAAGGCGCGGGCGAGCCCCACGCGCTGCTGCATGCCGCCCGAGAGTTCATGCACGAACTTATTGGCCCATTGTTCGAGGCCGACCAGCTTCAGCTGCTTGTCCACCCGTGTCCTGCGCTCGGCCTCGGGCACGCCAGACAGTTCGAGGCCGAAGCCTGCGTTCTCGCGCACCGTGCGCCAGGGCAGGAGCGCGAACTGCTGGAACACCATCGACACCTGTTTCTGGCGGATGTGCCTGAGGGCTGCCTGGTTGCAGCTGGCGACATCCACCATGTGCTCGCCATCCCGCACCAGAACGGCGCCGCCCGTTACCTTGTTGAGGCCGTTCACCGCGCGCAGCAGCGTGGACTTGCCGGAGCCCGAAAGCCCCATCAGCACGCTGATCTCGCCTTCGTTGACGGTGAGGTTGGCGCCGGTGGCGCCCAGCACTGCCCCGGTTCGGCTCAGGATCTCGGTACGGCTCACGCCGTCATGCGCCAGCTTCTGCGCCTCGGCGGCGTTTTCGCCGAAGATGATGTCGACGTTGCGGAACTCGATCGCCGCCGTCATTTCCGGGCTCCCGCCTTCACTGCCAGCATGCGGTCAAGGATGATGGCCAGCACCACGATCGCAAGCCCCGCCTCGATGCCGAGCGGAATGTTGCGGTTGGCGAGCGCCTTGTTCACCGGGTTGCCGAGGCTGGGTGCGCCGATGAGTGTCGCGAAGACCACCATGGACAGCGAGAGCATGATGCATTGCGTGAGCCCCGCCATGATGGAGGGCAGGGCGGCGGGCAGCTCAACCTTCCACAGCAGTTGCCGCTTTGTGGCGCCGAAGGCCTCTCCGGCCTCGATCATTGGCCTCGGGATCGAGGTGATGCCGAGATAGGTCATGCGCACGGGGGCCGGCATGGCGAAGATGATGGTGACGATGAGCGCTGGGGCGGCACCGAGCCCGAAGAGGATCAGGATCGGGATCAGATAGACGAATGTCGGCATGGTCTGCATCAGGTCGAGCACTGGCTGCAGCACGCGCCAGACGCGCGGATTGTGCGCGGCCCAGATGCCGAGCGGCACGCCGATCCCCATGGAGAGGGCCGTTGCGCCGCTGACCAGCACCAGCGTCTGCACAGTCTCCTTCCAGAGACCCTGATTGAGAATGAAGAGAAGTCCGATGAACACTCCGGCGGCCAGCTTCCACGACTTGCGGAGCCACCAGGCAAAAAGGGCGATCAGCAGCGCCAGCAGTATCGGCGGCAGCATCAGCAGGCCCGCCGTGGTGCCCTCGACCACGAAATTCAGCGAGACCTTCAGCGCGTCGAACAACCACTGGAAATAGTCGACGATGAAATCAATGAGGCTCTTGCCCCACTTGCCGACGGGTATCTTCCACGATCTGATCAGATCGGAGACCGGATCCATGTGCCTCTCCCCCGGTGCGTGAGGAGAGGCCCGGAAGGTTTTTCCTCCGGGCCTCTATATGCTTGCGTCAGCGCGCGTTCCGACCAGGTGGAATCACCTGGTCGAAAAGAACTCGCGCAAGTTCAATAGCTTGAGCATGATCTTGTCGCAAAAGTGGTTTCCACTTTTGCGGATCATGCTCTAGCCCTTCAACGCGGCCGCAACGGCCGCAACGGCGTCGCCGCCGTCAATGGTCGTCACGCCTTCGAGCCATGGCTTCACCGCATCAGGATTGGCCTTCAGCCAGGCCCGCGCCGTCTCCTTGGGGTCGGCGCCGTCCTTGAGGACCGGAGCCATCATCGCGCCTTCCATCTCAAGCGTGAACTTGAGGTTGGAGAGCAGCTTGCCGGCGTTCGGGCATTCCTGCGTATAGCCGGCGCGCACATTGGTGAGCACGCTTGCCGCGCCGAAGCCTGAGTCGCCCATGCCGTCGAGATAGTGGATCTTCATTTCGCCCATGATCGGGTGCGGGGTCCAGCCGAGGAAGATGATCCACTCATTGTTCTTCAATGCCTTCTCGGCCTCGGTCAGCATGCCTGCCTCTGAGCTCTCGACCAGCGTGAAGCCCGAGAGATTGTTCTTGGCATCGTCGATCATGGTCTGGATGATGCGGTTGCCGTCATTGCCGGCCTCGATGCCATAGATCTTTCCGCCGAACTTCTCGGCGTTTGCGCCAAGGTCGGCAAGCGACTTGACGCCTGCATCTGCCACATACTGCGGAATGACGAGGCCGTAGCCTGCACCCTCGAGATTGGTGCCGATCTGCTCCACCGACTTGTCGTCGAGGTAGGGCTGGATGTCGGCCGTCATGGAGGGCATCCAGTTGCCAAGGAAGGCATCGATGTCCTTGTTCTTGAGCGAGGCATAGGTGACCGGCACCGACAGCGTGGACACCTGCGGCTCATAACCCAGCGCCTCGAGCACCACCGAGGTGGCGCCCGTGGTGACCTGGATATCGGTCCAGCCCACATCGGCAAAGCGCACTGTCTTGCAGCTCTCCGGCTCAGCCGCATGTGCGGATGCCGTCATTGCCACACCAATCATCGCGGCAGCTGCCAGACTCTTCATCATGATCGATTTCATTCACGTCTCCCATGTTTTCCCGGGAGTCCTTCTCAGCGCTCTCGGGTAATTGGAGAATTCTAGGCCACAGAAACACCGGGCCGCAACTTTTTCTTGGACGAACAACCAACAAAAATCTACGTTTCTGGCGGGAGGGGTTATGCCGAAGCTGGGAATGGGTCCGATCAGGCGCCAGCAGCTGGTTGAGGCCGCAATCGCTGTCATCCATGAGCGGGGCTTCGCCAATGCCACGGTCGTGCGCATCGCTGAACGGGCAGGCATCTCCGCCGGGCTGGTTCATCACTATTTCCACAACAAGGACGACCTGCTCTTCGCCACCATGCGGCATCTGCTGGCCGAACTGCGGACCGACGTCGTGGCCCGGCTCTCCCATGCATCCGGTCCGCACCAGCGGGTCTGCGCCATCATCGACGCCTGTTTCGGCGATGAGCAGTTCGACGAACAGGTCTTCAGCGCCTGGCTGGCGCTCTATGGCAATGCCCGCCAGTCAGACAGGCTGCGGAATATCCTGTCCGTCTATCACCGCCGCCTCCGGAGCAGTCTCGTCCATGAGTTGCGCAGCCTCGTTCCGAAGTCCGAGGCACTGCGGCTTGCCGAGGGCATCGGCGCAATGATCGACGGGCTGTGGCTGCGCTATGCGCTGACAGGCAAGCCGAACGACCCCGAGACGCCGCGCGCCCTCACGCGTGATTATCTCACAGCTTCGCTCGAACGGTCTTTCAACCGGGGCCGCACCGGACTAGACATGGCGTCCTGAGTTGAGGGAGGCGATCACATGAAGCCTGTAAAGTGGGGTATCATCTCCACCGCAAACATCGGGGTGGCGAAGGTCATTCCTGGCATGCTGAAGAGCAAGGACGTCGAGATCGTCGCGATTTCCTCGCGCAAGAAGAAGACGGCGCAGGAGTGGGCGGCAAAGCTCGGGATCCCCAAGGCCTATGGCTCCTATGAGGAGATGCTGGCGGATCCGGAGATTGAGGCCGTCTACAATCCGCTGCCCAATCACCTGCATGTGCCACTGACACTGGCCGCAGCGCGCGCGGGCAAGCATGTGCTGTGCGAAAAACCCGTTGCCATCACGGCGAAGGAGGCAGCACAGCTCCGGAAGGCGCCGAAAGACGTCCACATCGCCGAAGCCTTCATGGTGCGCCACGCCACGCAGTGGCTTGCCGCGCGCGACCTCGTGAAGAAGAAGAAGATCGGCGACGTGCGCGCGATCCAGGTGATGTTCGCCTATTTCAACCGCGACCCCAAGAATGTGCGCAATATGGCGGATATCGGCGGCGGCGGCTTGCTCGACATCGGCTGCTACCCCATCACCGTCTCGCGCTTCATCTTCGATGCGGAGCCGGTGGCGGTGACGGCGACCTTCGACCGCGACCCGAAGTTCAAGACGGACCGGCTGGCGGGGGGCCTTGCCGACTTCGGCGAGGGCCGGCATCTGTCCTTCACCGTCTCCACCCAGCTCGCGCCCTATCAGCGCGTCAACATCATGGGCACCAAGGGGCGGATCGAGATCGAAATTCCCTTTAACGCGCCTCCAGACAAGCCAAACCGCTATTTCCTCCAGGGCATGGAGATGAACCAGGGGCAATGGACGGAGCTTCCCGTCTCCGACCAGTACCAGCTCCAAGCAGAGGCCTTCGGGCGGATCGTCCGCGGCAAGCAGAAGCCGGTCTGGGGGGTGGAGGACGCCATCCAGAACATGAAGATCCTCGATGCCTTCTTCCGCTCCGAAAAGAGCCGGAAATGGGAAAAGCCCTGAGCCATTGACGGCGGGGTCTCCCGTCACTATAAGCCCGCCATCCCGATGGGCCGGGAAGGCGGGCCGTCTGCCACAAGGCATGCGGTCCTTCGTCTTTGAAGGCCCATCAACCGAATTCCAGAGAAGCAGGACCAAACCTCATGGCCAATACCAAATCGGCGAA
>NZ_JBIICB010000218.1:0-7446 GCF_044239095.1 Aestuariivirga sp.
CAGCGGGTGGTGACCCGATCCTGTTCCAGCATCTGTTCTGGTTCTTCGGACATCCGGAAGTCTACATCCTCATCCTTCCGGGCTTCGGCATCATCTCCCACATCGTGGCGACCTTCTCGAAGAAGCCGGTGTTCGGCTACCTCGGCATGGCCTACGCCATGGTGGCGATCGGCGTCGTCGGCTTCATCGTGTGGGCGCACCACATGTACACCGTCGGCATGGATGCGGACACGCAGGCCTATTTCGTGGCCGCCACGATGATTATCGCGGTACCCACGGGTGTTAAGATTTTCTCCTGGATCGCAACCATGTGGGGCGGGTCGATTGAGTTCAAGGCGCCCATGGTCTGGGCCCTGGGCTTCATCTTCCTGTTCACGGTTGGCGGTGTGACGGGCGTCGTTCTGGCCAATGCCGGTGTCGACCGCGCGCTGCATGACACCTATTACGTGGTGGCGCACTTCCACTACGTGCTGTCGCTGGGTGCTGTGTTCGCCATCTTCGCGGGCTGGTACTTCTGGTTCCCGAAGATCACCGGCTACATGTATTCCGAGAAGATCGCCCACCTTCACTTCTGGGTCACCTTTGTCGGCGTGAACATGGTGTTCTTCCCGCAGCACTTCCTGGGTCTGGCCGGCATGCCGCGCCGCTATATCGACTATCCGGAGGTCTATGCCGGTTGGAACCAGATCTCCTCCTACGGCTCCTACCTCTCCGCCGTGGGTGTGTTGATCTTCCTGTTCGGCGTGTTCCAGGCCTATGCCCGCAAGGTGCAGGCGGCTGACAATCCGTGGGGTGCGGGTGCCACGACGCTGGAGTGGACGCTGTCCTCGCCGCCGCCGTTCCACCAGTTCAACACCCTGCCGGTGATCAAGTAACGCAAACACGATGAGCGACATCAACGCCCATATCGCCGAAGCCCCGGCCGCCGTTTCGGGCGACCAGGGCTCCGTCGGGGATTATTTCGCGCTGCTCAAGCCGCGCGTGATGTCGCTCGTCATCTTCACGGCCTTCGTCGGGCTGATCGCCGCCCCTGGCACCATCCACCCGTGGCTCGGCTTCGTGGCGTTGCTCGCCATCGCGGTGGGGGCCGGTGCGGCGGGCGCCCTCAACATGTGGTATGACGCCGACATCGACGCGGTGATGAAGCGCACCGCGAAGCGGCCGGTGCCTGCGGGCACCATCACGCCGCAAGAGGCGCTGGGCTTCGGCATGACGCTTGCCATCGGCTCCGTGCTGGTGCTGGGCCTGCTCGTCAACGTGCTGGCGGGCGCGCTGCTCGCCTTCACGATTTTCTTTTACATCGCCATCTATACGATGTGGCTGAAGCGCTTGACGCCGCAGAACATCGTGATCGGCGGTGCGGCTGGCGCCTTCCCGCCGATGGTGGGCTGGGTGTCGGTGACGGGTTCGATCGACCTCGGTTCAATCGCGCTGTTCCTCATCATTTTCGTCTGGACCCCGCCGCATTTCTGGGCGCTGGCGCTGTGGAAGAAGATCAACGCCGACTATTCCAATGCCGGCGTTCCCATGCTGCCCGTGGTGGCAGGTGCGGACGAGACGCGCCGCCAGATCCTGCTTTACACCCTGATCCTCGTGCCGGTGACACTGCTTCCGGCCCTGACGGGCACGGTGGGCCTGTTCTACACCCTCGCCAATGTGGCGCTGGGCATCATGTTCATCTGGTGTTCGGTGCAGGTCTACCGCCGCCGCGAGGGCGCGGAGGCCGAGGCTGCCTGCAAGTCGCTCTTCAAGTTCTCCACCCTGTGGCTGTTCATCGTCTTTGCGCTGATCCTTGTGGAGCGCGCGTTTGGCCTGCCGCTGTTTGCGCCGGTCCTGGGATGAGTGAGATCATGACAAACACGCCTTTCGGCCCGGAAGACATGGCACGCCGCCGCAAGCGGGCAATCGCCGTGGCGCTGATCCTCGCCGCGCTCGTGGTGCTGTTCTTCATCACCACGCTGGTCCATCTGGGCGGCGCCGTGGCGCAGAGGTCCTACTGATGCGCCAGCCCAACCCGGCACGTAACCTTCGCGTCGCCCTCATCGCCGGCAGCGTGGCGGTTGGCATGGTGGGCCTGTCCTATGCGGCCGTTCCGCTCTACCGCCTGTTCTGCCAGGTCACAGGCTTCGGCGGCACCACGCAGCGCGCGGATGCGGCCCCCGAGAAGGCCACCGACAGCCCCGTCTCGGTCCGTTTCGACGCCAATACCTCGGGCAATCTCGCCTGGTCCTTCCATGCCGTCCAGACCCAGATGACCGTTAAGGTGGGCGAGCAGAACATGGCCTACTACAAGGCCACCAACATTTCTGACAAGCCGGTCACCGGCACCGCGGTGTTCAACGTGACGCCGGTGCAGGCCGGTGTCTATTTCAACAAGATCCAGTGCTTCTGCTTCACCGAGCAGACGCTCCAGCCCGGCGAATCAATCGAGATGCCCGTGTCATTCTTTGTCGATCCGGACATGCTGGAAGATCCCGATGCCGCGGGCATCAAGGAAATCACCTTGTCCTATACCTTCTATCCGGTGGACAAGCCCAAGGCTGTATCGGAGGCGCCCAGTGCCGCCCCCGGCAGCGTCACGAACTGAGGAGTAGGGGACATGGCTGACGCCCACGCAAAGAACCACGACTATCATCTCGTCGACCCGAGCCCCTGGCCCTTCGTCGGCTCGATGGCCGCCTTCGTCATGGCGGTTGGCACGGTCTTCTGGATGCACGGCTCCAATCCCGCCGTGATGATCATCGGCCTGCTCGGTGTGATCTACACCATGTTCATGTGGTGGCGTGACGTGATCAAGGAAGGCCAGAGGGGTGACCACACCCCCGTCGTCAGCCTGCACCTGCGCTACGGCATGCTGATGTTCATCGCCTCCGAGGTGATGTTCTTCGTCGCCTGGTTCTGGGCCTTCTTCGATGCCAGCCTGTTCACCGGCGAGGCGATCCAGGCTTCGCGCGCGGCTGCCACCGGCGGCGTGTGGCCCCCTAAGGACATCGTGGTCTTCGACCCCTGGCACCTGCCGCTGATCAATACGCTGATCCTGCTCACCTCCGGCACCACTGTCACCTGGGCGCATCATGCGCTGCTCAACAACGACCGGCAGGGCCTCAAGTACGGGCTCTGGGCCACGGTCGCGCTGGGCGTGCTGTTCACCATCGTCCAGGCCTATGAATATGCCCATGCGGCCTTCGCCTTCAGCCGCGACAATGGCGGCAATATCTATGGCTCGACCTTCTTCATGGCCACGGGCTTCCACGGCTTCCACGTGCTGATCGGCACGATCTTCCTGATCGTCTGCCTGGTGCGCGCCTACAAGGGCCATTTCACACCGAAGGCGCATTTCGGCTTCGAGGCGGCAGCCTGGTACTGGCACTTCGTGGACGTGGTGTGGCTGTTCCTGTTCGCCGCCATCTACATCTGGGGCTCGCACGGCGCGGTCATCCCGGGGCACTGAGCGGCCTTGATCCGACACTGACTGGGGCCGCACCGGAACGCCGCTGCGGCCCCATCGCTTTTTGAGGAACGCCATGAACGAGCCCTATTATGCAGACCTTTCGCCCGTCTCCACCGGCATGGCGGCAAAGTGCCCGCGTTGCGGCCGTGGCCGGCTGTTCGAGGGCTATCTCAGCGTCGCAAAGTCCTGCGCCAGTTGCGGCCTGTCCTATGAATTCGCCGATGGCGGTGATGGCGCGGCATGGTTCGTCATGCTGTTCGTCAGCGTCGTGGGCGTGGGCTCCATCCTCGGGGTCGAGGTGGCGTGGAGCCCGCCCTACTGGGTTCACGCGCTGATCGCCATTCCGGTGCTCGTCATCCTGCCGTTGCTGCTGCTGCGCCCGGTCAAGGGCGTGCTGCTCAATCAGCAATGGAAGACGGGCGCGCGCGAAGGGCGCCGCCAGTCATGAGTGCGGCCCGCACGCCGCGGCTCTGGCCGATCCTGCTCGCCACCGTGATCGGCACGGCGATCCTGGTGACGCTCGGCGTCTGGCAGCTGCAGCGCCTGCAGTGGAAGGAAGCGCTTCTCGCACAGCTTGCCGCCAATGCCGCGGCAGCCCCCATTGACCTTGCCACCGCCGCGGCGCGTGCGGCATCTGGCGAGGACATGGAATTCGTGCGGGTGAGCTTTCCCGCCACCTACCGGCACGAGGGCATGATGAAGATGCTCGCGACCTATCAGGGCGGGCCGGGCTGGACCATCATCACGCCCGCCGCCGCCTCCGGCGGCTTCGCGGTGATCATCGATCGCGGCCGCATTCCCGGCCAGCAGCTCGACAGCTTCGACAAGCCCTTGGGCGTCGTCCAGATCGATGGCGTGCTGCGCAGCTATGGCCGCGGACGCGCCATGTTCGACCCTGACAACGACCGTGCCGCCAATCTCTGGTACTGGTGGGACGTGCCCGCCATGCTGGCGGCAGGCGGGCTGGCGGCGGATCTCAAGCCCTTTCCCCTCGTGGTGCAACTCCTGCCCGCCGCGGCCGCGGCAGACTTCCCACGCCCTGAAGAACCGCAGGCGAAGCTTGCCAACAACCATCTGGGCTATGCCATCACCTGGTTCGGTCTTGCGGCAACCTTGCTGGTGGTGGCGGGCGTCTATGTCTTAGGCCTCCGGAAGGCGCGCAACGCCTGACGAGCAGCGGGCTCGCCGGTCGCGGGAAACCACTGCTTGATGGCCTGCGGCTCCGGGGCTAAAGCACGTCCCAAGTTCTTGAGGGGGCACGGCCTTGCGCTATGTTTCGACCCGGGGCGAGGCTCCGGAACTGGGCTTCGAAGACGTCTTGCTGACGGGCCTTGCCCGTGACGGCGGCCTCTATGTGCCCGCACAGTGGCCGGAACTCGGCACGCGCGCCATCACCGCCCTGCAGGGCAAGTCCTATGAGGAGGTGGCCCAGGCCGTGATCCAGCCGTTCATCGGCGGGGCCATCCCGGCGGATGAGTTGCGGCACATGATCGACGGGGCCTATGCCAGCTTCGGCCATCCGGCCGTGGCGCCACTGAAGCAGCTCGACGACAACCAGTGGCTTCTCGAACTGTTCCATGGTCCGACGCTGGCCTTCAAGGACGTGGCGATGCAGCTTCTCGCCCGGATGATGGATTGGGCACTCGCCAGGCGCGGCACGCGCGCCACCATCGTCGGCGCCACCAGCGGCGATACGGGTGGTGCTGCCATCGAGGCCTTCAGATCTTCCCGGCATGCCGCCGTCTTCATGATGCATCCGCACGGGCGCGTTTCCGAGGTGCAGCGCCGCCAGATGACGACGGTCGACAGCAGGTCGGTCCATAACATCGCCATCGAAGGCAACTTCGACGATTGCCAGGCGATCGTGAAGGCGCTGTTCAACGATCTGGCCTTCCGTGACAGCGTGGGGCTGGCTGGCGTCAACTCCATCAACTGGGCGCGCATCATGGCGCAGACCGTCTATTATGTGACGGCCGCCCTGTCGCTCGGTAGCCCGGGCAGGGCGGTGAGCTTCTCGGTGCCGACCGGCAATTTCGGCGACATCTTCGCCGGGCTCGTCGCCAAGCGCATGGGTATTGCCATCGACCGGCTGGTCATCGCCACCAATGTCAACGATATCCTCGACCGCACGCTCAAGACCGGCCGCTACGAGATGCGCGGCGTGAAGACCTCGACCAGCCCGTCGATGGACATCCAGATCTCGAGCAATTTCGAGCGGCTGCTGTTCGAGGTGCATGGGCGCGATCCCCATGCCGTGCGCCGCATGATGGCGGGCCTCGCCCAGTCCGGCGCCTTCACCATCGGCAACCGTGAGCTCGACCAGATCCGCCATGAATTCGGCTCCGGTGCCACGGACGAGGCGGGGACAGCCGCCACCATCGCGCGGACGCTGTCGGAGACGGCTGAACTTCTCGATCCGCACACCGCGGTGGGCTATGCCGTGGCGCGCAGCGCGGCCACTTCCGCCAGCCCGATGGTGACGCTGGCCACCGCGCATCCCGCCAAGTTCCCCGATGCGGTGGAGAAGGCCAGTGGCATCCGCCCCGCCCTGCCCAAGCGGCTGGCCCACTTGATGGCCGCCGAGGAACGGTTCACAGTGCTTCCCAACGACGTATCCCGCGTGCGCGACTTCATCCTGTCGCGGCAGCAGGCCTAGAGCCCGAGAGAATTGACATGAGTGTCGAGATCACCCGTCTTCCCAATGGCATTCATGTCGTCACCCATCACATGCCGCATCTCGAGACGGCAGCACTCGGCATCTGGGTGAAGGCGGGGGCCCGCGACGAGCGCGCCGACGAAAACGGCATCGCCCATTTCCTCGAGCACATGGCCTTCAAGGGCACGCCCCGGCGCTCGGCCCGCGCCATTGCGGAAGAGATCGAGTCGGCGGGCGGCGAGATCAATGCTGCGACCGGCATGGAAACCACCACCTACTACGCCCGCGTGCTGAAGAACGACTGGGCGCTGGCGCTCGACATTCTGGCCGACATCTTCACCTCGCCCGAACTCGATGAAGAGGAACTGGAGCGCGAGCGTGACGTGATCCTGCAGGAGATCGCCGCCGCGCATGACCAGCCCGACGATCTCGTCTTCGATCTCGCCCAGGCGGCCAGCTTCGGCGCCCATCCGCTGGGGCGCTCCATCCTCGGCACGCATGATCTGATCGGAGGCGTCACGCGCCAGCAGATCCTCGACTGGCGCAACCGCAACTATTGGGGCTCACGCATCGTGGTCGCCGCGGCGGGCCATGTCGACCACAAGGCCTTTGCGGCGGAAGCCGAGCGCCTCCTGGGCGGTATCGAGCAGGGTCATGAGCCGCAGCGTGAGCTTCCCGCCTTCCAGCCCACCGCCTGCACCGCGGAAAAGCCGCTCGACCAGGCGCATCTGGTGCTCACCTTCGCGGCGCCGAGCTACCGCGACCCCGACATCTATGTGCTGCAGGTGCTCTCCAACATCCTGGGCGGGGGCATGTCGTCTCGCCTGTTCCAGGAGGTGCGCGAAAAGCGCGGGCTCTGCTACAGCGTCTTCTCCTTTGGATCGGCCTATGAGGATGCAGGCCAGGTCGGCGTCTATGCCGCGACCTCGCCCGAGCATTCGAACGAGCTCCTCGACCTCACCACGGGCATCATGCTGTCGGTGGCTGCCGAGGTGACGGAGGCTGAAGTTGCGCGCGCCAAGGCGCAGCTGAAGGCGAGCCTCGTCATGAACCTCGAGAGCGCGTCGTCCCGCGCCGACCAGATCGCGCGGCAGTTCCTGGCCTTCGGCCAAGTCCCCTCGATCGCCTCCCTGACGCAGAAAATCGACGCCGTGACCCCGGAACAGGTACGTGATCTGGCCGCCCGGCTGTTCTGCAACCGCAGGCCTGCCTTCGGCGCGGTTGGCCACATCGGGCAGCTTGCGGGGTATGATGCCATCGCGCGGCACTTCGGGTGAGCTGACATGGCCTTTCTCCGCTCGCCCTTCGCCGCCGACCCGCCCCCGACCTTGCGGGATGG
>NZ_JBIICB010000219.1:0-7441 GCF_044239095.1 Aestuariivirga sp.
CCACGGTGTAGATCTCCGAGCCCTCCCTGCTCACACAGAAAGGACATAGATAGTGGGCGACTTTTACTCCGCCCGCAGCGGGCCAATCCCGCCGCTACCGTGGTCTAGTTTTCCACCGCCGTTCCCATTCGGCTGGACGCGGTTGTATGAGCGTCATGTCGATGCCGTTGCAGAAGGCCTTGAGACGGTCCAGAGCGGCGAGTGTTTCGTCTGCGAGGTCGCGATGAGCGCGGGCGGCCATCAGAACGGTCCGTGCCTGCCGCTGCAGGGCGCTCAGCTCCCGGCGGGTGTAGAAGTCGGCTTTTGTTGCCTTCCGCTGAATGTGCGCGCAGCGCGGCGCAAGAGTGACCGCCCAGGCGTGGAGGGCATGCTGGTCGGCGACGAGTAATTGCAACCGGTCTCGGTTAATGGCCCGCCCAGCAACGGGCGTGACTAAGGGTTTGCGGGGAAGCTCCCACATGATGACGATCTCCGATATTGATGATGTGAGGGCGGTGGTGCGGATCCCCCTACGATCAGGCGGCGAGGCGCATCTCGCGGGCTGCTTCGAGGCGCTGGGCCTCGGCGCAGGCCTTGACCTGCAGATGAGCAGCGGCGCGGCTCTGGGGCTGCACCCCGACGACATCCCAGTGTTGCTCGTCGATGGTGCCCTTGGCGGCAACCTTGTCGGCCACGCGCTCAGCGGCGGCCAGAGAGGCGAAGGAATGGCGAAGCTGATACTTCGCGCCCGAGACGGCGATGGCGATCACGACCGGCGTCGAGCCCAACAGCTTGGCGTCGACGGTGAGAACCTTCTGACGGATCTTTGGGGTTATGGTGGTCATGGTGGGTGTCTCTGTCTGTCGTTTCGTGTATAACACTGTGATACAATAGAAACAGTTTATGTCTTGCGGTGTCAGCAGTTATCTCACGGCGTATAACGTTATGGAGTGAGATTGATGGCGAAGGATCCGGAGCTGACAAAAACGGTGTGCGTCAGGTTGGAGCCCGAGCTGGTCGAGGCTCTACAGGCGCTCGCGGATGCAGAGGACAGGCCTCTCAGCCAATTCCTGAGGAGGGAGCTGAAGGTCATCGGCGCGCGCTACAAGAAGCCTGTGGGCTGACGGCAGGGCGGGCAAATCCGGCTAAGGCAAATTCCGACCTGCGGCAACTGTGCGGCAAAAACCGTGGGTTGCGATCAACGGACGACGAATGTGTCATCTAAGCGCTTGAAATCACTGGTGCCGGCTAAGGGACTCGAACCCCTGACCCCCTGATTACAAATCAGGTGCTCTACCAACTGAGCTAAGCCGGCACTCGACTTTCGATTGAAACACCATGGCTGGCCCTCGGTTTTCTTGCAGGTCGTAAACTCTTGAAACTTCAGAGTTTTTCTCTGCATCGGCCCCCGAGGCGCTTGTCTGGGGTCTCAGAAGTCCATATGCTCGCGCCAAAATGATCAAGCATGACTTTGCCTCCTACTCCCCGCCTAAACCTCCGGATAATCCAAAGAGTTAGGTCCCGTCGAGCTGATCCTCGGGGATAAGGAACGAAGGTCGTGAGGCTTGGAACGGCACTAGGACTTCGACAAGGCAAATCGCACACTCAGGGCCCTGAAGGCAACAGGGAAGTGACATGAGATGAGACTCGCCAACTCCATCAAGTGCAGGGTCGGCGTGAACGGCAGCCGCGTCCTGTGCTTCTCCATGTGGGAGGGCGAGAAACTCTGGAAGCTGCGACTGGGGGAGATCCCCGCGCTCACCGAGAGCGAGAGCGTGCTCTTCCGCTCTTTCACCCGTTCGATCCCAGCCAGATGCTACGGCAGGTGACCGCGGCTACGCTTGCGCGGCGGTTTCTCCGTGCCAGGCAGCATGCCCACGGTGATGGCCAGTTCTTCGAGCGGCTGATTGAACTGGTCCGGTGAGAGCTTCTCGGAGCGGGCGGCAAACTTCTTGCGCTGCCGTTGGCGCATCATCTACTCGAGCCGTCCCTGTGCCTCTTTGGCTTCGGCAAGAGCGGCTACGCGTGCACCCGAGCTCAACCCTGTCGAAAACATCTGGCAGTACCTTCGGGCCAACTGGCTCCCCAACAGTGTCTTCGAAGCTTATCACGAGATCATCGAAGGTATATGCGACGCTTGGCAGAAGCTCATTGCCAAACCAGATACCACCACCTCAATTGGAATACGGCAATGGGCACATATCGGTCAGACCCAATGACCGTTTGTATAACAGGCAAAGGCTCTAAAGGCGACTGGATGAAAGTTCAGTGGCAGGTCACATACCATGATCTTCAACCGGTCACCGCGTTTCGATCTGAAGATCACCATGAACCCGAATAAAAAGCCGAGCCTCAACTCGTTCTGTACGATCAGCGCCAGTGCCGGGTCACCGCAGCGCCCGCACCAGTGCCATGACACGGTGATCCGGAATATCGCCAGGAACCCGCATCATCAAGCCGCCGCAGATTTCGATTGTGATGCTCCCTTCAGTTGGTCTCTTGTCTTTCTCTCCCGGAGGCCACCATCACCGGTGTGAAGATCGGCCCACGATTGCCAATGATGTCTGCCATCATCTCAGCCGGCAAGCTCAAAGGACCCTCGCGCGCCTGCCGCCGCGAAGCCGAAAGCTGGTGGGAGACCAGCCTATGGCGGCGTGCTATCTCCGCTACACGCACGAAAGCTCTCTGCAACAATCCGTGCCTTCAAGTTATTGGTCTACCGCCAGTAAGCCCGTGTTCGACGGACGATCTCTATCTGCCTGTCGAAACCATCCGCAACATCCGTCATCGCCTCCTTCTCATGATCGATCAGGACGGCCCCTTCTTTTCTGCGGTGACGGCGGAACCCGGATATCCAACGGGGCGCAGACGGCGCTTTCTGCCATTGCAACGCAACAGTATTCCGTTCACTGCTCCAGAGATGTTGGGGGTTGTCACCCGCTGTGCGGCGTGGTCTGGCATCGAAGGCTTCAATCCCGTACTGTCTTGTGCCTTGGCGGCCAACCCTTCTTCAGAGTTTGACTGCCCTTTGGAAAATTTTAACTGCTGAGTTGCTGATAGACGCTGATGGTCCAGCATTTCGACTTGGTCATATTCGATTGCGACGGTGTGCTCGTTGACAGTGAGATGCTCAGTGCTGAGGTCCTCATGGCCATGATGGCGGAAGCAGGCTTGCCGATCACGCCGGAGATCTTTCGTGCGGACTTCCTTGGCCGCAGCTTTGCCGCTGCGGCGGCACGCGCAGAGGAGCGCTTTGGGCGGCCGCTGCCTCCGGGCTTTCAGGCGCATTACCGCAAGCGTCTGCTGGCAAAGATGGAAAATGAGCTGACGGCAATGCCGGGAGTTCTCGAGTTACTCCGTGTTCTCGACTCTCCCTATTGCCTGGCCACGAGCAGTAGCCCTGAGCGGCTGGAGGTTTCTCTTGCCGTCACAAGTCTCGCCGACTTCTTCGACGGACGAAGCTTCACCGCATCAGAGGTTGAGAGGGGTAAGCCCGCACCTGATCTGTTTCTATACGCTGCGGGCAAGATGGCGGTGCAACCCTCCCGCTGCATTGTTGTCGAGGATAGCGAAATGGGACTGCGCGCGGCACGCGCTGCGGGAATGGCAGCATGGCATTATACCGGCGGCTCGCATGTGAAGGCGGGTTACCATTTGCCGGAAGACGTGGTGCCGGACCGCAGTATTGCCAGTATGAAGGAGTTAGGCGAAGCGCTCTCGCTTTTCGGGCTTTGCCGAAAGTCAGGCTAAAGGATAGTTTCGCGCCGAACCAACGGAGAGAATGTGGCACGCAAATTTGAGAGCGAGCATGATCGGCTGGATGACGCAGCCCGTGCTGGCTGGCTTTACTACATCGCCGGCAACACCCAGGACGAGATCGCGCGAAAGCTCGGCATCTCGCGCCAAACTGCGCAGCGCCTCGTCTCCCTGGCCGTAAGCGAAAAGCTGATCAAGGTGCGCCTCGATCATCCGATTGGCCGTTGCATCGAACTCTCCCGCCAGCTTTGCGACAAGTTCGGTTTGGCGATGTGCGATGTCGTTCCGGCCGATCCGGCATCCAGTTCCGAGACGGTCGGCGTTGCGGAGGCCGCGGCGGCAGAGCTCGAGCGTTACCTCGTTTCGCAGCATCCGGTGATCGTGGGGATGGGGACGGGGCGCATGCTGCGCGCCGTGGCCGAACAGGTAAGCCCAATGGACTGCCCGCAGCACAAGATTGTGTCGCTCGTCGGCAACATTGCCCCTGATGGTTCGGCCTCACTCTTCGACGTGGCGAGCCGGGTCGGTGACCGGGTCAAGGCGGCGCATTACCCCATGCCGCTTCCCGTGATTGCCACGACCGTACACGAGAAGAACCTGCTGCTCGGCCAGAAAACATTGCGCAACGTGCTCGATCTTGCGCGCCAGGCGGACGTCACCTTCGTGGGCCTTGGTACAATCGATGAGAATGCGGCGCTGCTGCGTGACGGTTTCGTGCGGCACGAAGAGATCCGTTCGCTGGTGCGGGCAGGGGCCGTGGGCGAGATTACCGGCTGGGCTTTCGATTCGGAGGGGCAACTCATCGACGGCCTCACCAACGATCGGGTGCTGAGCGTACCCTTGGACAAGCCGGCAACGCGCAAGGTCATTGGCGTGGCCATGGCGCCGCCGCGTCTGCCCTCCATTCGAGGTGCCCTGCACGGCCGCCTCATCAACGGCCTTATGACCAACGAGATAATGGCTGAACTTCTCCTCGGCGCCTAAGCCGACCGTTCTCGAGAGTTATGCTGCGCTGCAATAAGTGCAGTGCAAGAACGATTCAGCATTGACACATGCCAGGCACCGCAACGAATATCTGCCCGCGTTGTTGGCAAACGCCCAACTACTGCCAATGGGAGGAATGATCATGAACTTCTTTACGAAGGGCGCGCTCGGCGCGCTCATTTTCGGTGCCATGGCGTCGACAGCCCTGGCTGAAACCACGCTGACCATTGCCACCGTGAACAACGGCGACATGATCCGCATGCAGGGCCTGACGGAGGACTTCACGTCCAAGAACCCTGACATCAAGCTCGAGTGGGTGACCCTCGAGGAGAACGTGCTGCGCGAAAAGGTGACGACCGACATCGCCACAAAGGGTGGCCAGTTCGACGTTCTCACCATCGGCACCTATGAAGTTCCGATCTGGGGCAAGAAGGGCTGGCTCGTGCCGCTGACCATGGTCGATGAGCCCTCCGACCTGCTGCCCGCGATCGCCGGCGGCCTCACCGTCGATGGCAAGCTGATGGCCGCGCCCTTCTATGGCGAGAGCTCCATGGTGATGTACCGCACCGACCTCGTTGAGGCTGCGGGCGAGAAGATGCCGGATGCGCCGACCTGGGCAGACATCAAGCGCATCGCCGGCAAGATCACCAATAAGGACAAGGAAATCTACGGCGTGTGCCTGCGCGGCAAGGCCGGCTGGGGCGAGAACATGGCCTTCCTGACGGCCACGTCCAACTCATTCGGCGCGCGCTGGTTCGACGAGAACTGGAAGCCCCAGTTCGATACCCAGGAGTGGAAAGACACGCTCAACTTCTATCTCGACCTGATGAAGTCGGATGGTCCTCCGGGCGCCTCCTCGAACGGCTTCAACGAGAACCTCGCGCTGTTCAACGCCGGCAAGTGCGGCATGTGGATCGACGCCACGGTGGCTGCCTCCTTCGTGACCAATCCGAAGGACTCGACGGTCGCCGACAAGGTTGGCTTCGCGCTGGCGCCGGACAACGGCCTCGGCAAGCGTGGCAACTGGCTGTGGGCCTGGTCGCTGGCGATCCCCGCCGGCACCCAGAAGGAAGAAGCCGCGCAGAAGTTCATCGGCTGGGCCACGTCCAAGGCCTACACGGAACTCGTCGCCTCGAAGGAAGGCTGGGCCAACGTGCCGCCGGGCACCCGCACCTCGCTCTATGCGAACGCGGAATATGCCAAGGTTCCCTTCGCCAAGATGACGCTCGACTCGATCAACTCGGCTGACCCGACCAAGCCCACCGTCAAGCCGGTTCCTTACGTCGGCGTGCAGTTCGTGGCGATCCCCGAGTTTGCCGGCATCGCCACCACCGTGGGCCAGATCTTCTCGGCGGCCCTCGCCGGGGAGAAGACCGCAGACCAGGCCCTCGCCGAAGCACAGGACGTTGCGACCCGCGAGATGACCAAGGCCGGCTACATCCAGTAACCGACCTCCCGGCAACTGGGCTGCCCGGCCTGAGCCGGGCAGCCAACCTTCAGGATATCTCTTCGCATCGTCCGTTCCGGGGCTCACCAATGGCAACGCATCACACTCGTGCATTGGGCAGGATTGCCGTCGCCCCCTCGGTCATTGCGCTGCTCCTGTGGATGATCGTGCCACTGGCGATGACGCTGTGGTTCTCCTTCCTGCGCTATAACCTGCTCGATCCGAACCCGGCCTGTTCGGTTCTCGATCCTGGCCAGCTTTTCGATAAGGCCAACCGCTGCATCGCGGGTACGCGCAACTACTACTACTTCCTCACCGACCCGGCTTTCTTCCGGGCCATGACCAACTCACTCCTCCTGGTGGGCTGGGTGCTGGTGATCAGCGTCGTCGGCGGCACGCTGCTCGCCCTTCTGCTTGACCAGGCGATTTACGGCCGCAGCATCGTACGCCTCATGATCATCGCGCCGTTCTTCGTCATGCCCACCGTTTCGGCGCTGGTCTGGCAGAACATGATGATGGACCCGATCATAGGCTTCATCGCCTGGATCACGAAATCCCTTGGGCTCGGCGCCATCGACTGGTTCACGCATTATCCGATGACGGCGGTGGTCATCATGGTGTCATGGCAGTGGCTGCCTTTCGCCACGCTCATCATTCTCACCGCGCTGCAGTCCTTCGACGAGGAGCAGAAGGAGGCGGCTCAGATGGACGGCACGCCGCCGCTTTCATTCTTCTGGTACATGATCCTGCCCCATCTCGCGCGGCCCATCACAGTCGTCATTCTCATCGAAACGATCTTCCTTCTCAACATTTTCGCCGAAATCTACGTCACGGGCACGGGCGGCCGGGTGGGGAATCTGCCTTTCCTCGTTTACCAGTACGGCCTCATCTCGAATGACATCGGCGGTGCGTCGGCGGGAGGCGTCATCGCGGTCATCCTCGCCAACATCGTCGCATTTTTCCTGATGCGCATGGTCGGCAAGAACCTGGAGAAATAGGACCATGGCGCGCTCTGTTTCGGTCCGGCGAAAAATGGCCTGGCCTGGGCCATTGCGTTCGTGATCTTCTTTCCCATCCTCTGGACATTCCTCACCAGCTTCAAGAGCGAAGGGGACGCCGCGGCCATTCCGCCGCAGTTCCTCTTCTTCGACTGGACGACGGAGAACTACTCCATCGTTCAGGAGCGCTCGGACTATCTCAAGTTTGCCATGAATTCGGTGGCATTGGCGCTGGGCTCGACGTTCTTCGCGCTGGTCCTCGCCATTCCCGCTGCAT
>NZ_JBIICB010000220.1:0-7418 GCF_044239095.1 Aestuariivirga sp.
GATTTTCAACGGCGCGCTTCCGCAGGTGGGGCCGGGTGCAGACCTCAAGGGCGTCCTGACGGCCACAACCAAGTCGCTGGTGAAGGCTGGTCAGGTCGCGCGTGGTGATGCGCGCCCCGCCGCTGAGGCGGCAGCGGCCTGCCTCAAGCTCGCGATGCAGTAAACACGTCTTTCGCTGGCGGTCAGGACGTCATGACCGCCAGCGCCTCCTCCAGGAGGGCGGGCGAACCTGCGGTGATCACATTGCCGCCCTGGGCCATGTCGCCCCCCGTCCATTCCGCCGCAACGCCGCCGGCACCTGTCACGATGGGCAGCAGGGGTGTGATGTCATAGGGCTGGAGACCGCAGTCCATGGCGATGTCCAGGTGGCCTGCCGCCATCATGCAAAAGAAATAGGCATCCCCGCCATAGCGGGTGAGCTGCGCCCTGGCCTTGAGCGCCTGGAAACGGCGCTGGTTCTCAACACTGCGGTAGAGTTCTGGCGCGGTGGTGCCGATCGCGGCCCGGCTGAGCGGGATTCCTTTACGCGTTGCGATGGGGGTGGTGAGCCCGCGGTAGTCATGCCAGGCGCCCAGCGGGCTGCCGTAGAACATGTCGCCCACCACCGGCTGGTTCATCAGGCCGAGCACCGGCTTACCCTCGAAGCTCAGCCCGATGAGGGTGGCCCAGGTGGGCATGCCGCACACGAAGGCGCGTGTGCCGTCGACGGGGTCCAGCACCCAGGTGAAGGGCGAGCGGGCTTCCTTCAGCCCGTATTCCTCGCCGAGAATGCCGTGATCGGGATAGTGCGCCTCGATCATGGCGCGGATGACGCGCTCGCCGGCCCTGTCGCCCTCGGTCACCGGATCCCAGACCGGCCCGTCTTTCACATCAACGGCGATGTTCTGCCGGAAATGAGGGAGGATTGCCTTTGCGGAGGCTCCGGCGAGGGCGATCGCGAAGCGGGTGAGTTCGGTCCAGTCCGGGGTGGTCATCGCGCGCGTCCTCTGTCGACGAGCACCCTCCTAGGTGAGGGCCGGGCGCCTCTCAAGGTCTGTTTCATGCTGCATTGCAGCAAGCCGCAGATGGCCATGCGCCCAGTGAATAGCTGCATGAGATTGAGGCAAATATATATAATACAGATAGTTAGGGGATGTTCATCAGCGTAGGGGGCGAAAAATTTGACCATTTGTGCAACATTTTGTTTTCTCCCTCTTGAAACTGTCATTTTGCGCTGCCATATCGACCCCGCGGGACAGAGATGTCCTGCTGCCCTTCCTGGGCGTTTCCTCCCTAGACTTGGGCCGCGCGGTGCAAACCTGCGGCCCTTTTTTCTTTTCAGAACAATTGCTTAAGCCGTCGCCCAGCACTGACTTCACCGGATTCTTCACACCTCCGGACAATTCTCGCATCTGCGAGTGCACGCCGGTAATCTCGAGGTGGTTGTAAATCTCCGCTGGGATTGCGAACTTCTTCCAGCCTCCAGCCAGTTGAAGCCCTTTCATGCCCTTTCCGGCTTCAGCCAGCGTGCAGCAAAGGCATGGGGCCCAATTCGTGGCCACGCCTGTATGGCAGCCCTGCGGCCTGATGGGCGCGTCGGAGGGCGCTTCCTACGCCCTGACTGGATGTGTACGCCCAGCCGCCCAGAGGCCAATCCCAGCCCTCTGGGATGGGCACCATACGGGGCTCTCCGTTTTTCGAATTAGGAATGTGAATGTAACCGTCCCGAACGTCGCCCTTATTGACCTTAAAGCGCCGGTCAGTCAGCTGAGATCAGCTTGCCCAGCGTCCTCTGCCGCGGCGCGGGAGAGGAAGGGGACCCAACGAAGTTGGGGGAGGTGAGGGACCGCGGGGCTCCGAATTATATGCAGCGCCCTTGTTCCCTCATCTCCCCGTTGCGTTTCGCAACGGGTCCCTTCTTCTCCCGCTGAAGGAGCGGGAGAAGACATCAGCCGTCACAAGGATTCCATTTGATCGCCCGCCGCTCTAGGCCGTTCCAGTTAACATGTGCGTGGAGTTTGGGTCTGTGGTTCAGAGGTCCTTCTCTCAAAGAAGAGTCTGGTTGATGCCCCTTCAGTCTTAAGCTAACGACGGGCCTATGAATGTCGTTGCGTTCAATTTATATAAGAAGGTTCTGCATGATTGTCTGCGCGACGCCACGCTGCGGCGGAACGATATTCTGCCTTGAAAAGGCAAGGGAGACAGGGAACAGTTTCGTTGGCGAACTGAGCCCCGGGTATATCAAAGGTCTTGGCAGGTATGGCGACCTAAAAATGGCAAACCACGAGACGGGCTATCAGCCTGAGTTCGAACTGGATGACTTCTTGTCGCATTTGCAGCAAGTCCAGTCACCCCACAAGATCTACCTGATTAACGAGTCCGTAAGCCTAGCACTTCCTCTTTCATCTTTCCGAATAGCCACACGCAACTTACCGCGGGCCTTCCGCAGCATGGCAGATCTCGTTATCCGCTCAATGCCGGGAAACAATCCGGACGCGGTGTACCGGATTGCAGCCCATTCTTGCCGGGCCCAACTCGAGAGTAACATTCTGATCACCCGCTATAGCCAGATGACTGGAAAGTCACTCGTCTATTATGAAGATATCTACAGATCCAAGGGAGAATATCCATTTTTCGATGCTTTTTCACAGCGCGAAAGGCTGGAGCAGTTTTTTGGCCAACTTACCCGAATTGAGGGTGAAAAGCTGTCGCAAAGGTGATTGCATCTTCGTGGCGCATGAGCGCCTCTAAGGGGGTGTCCCGGTCGATGTGGACATTCGAAGTAAGGTTGGCGCTGTTCTCCTCGAGCCATAGGCGCGCGGTGTTCAATCCTTAGCGGAGAGTAACATCATGAAGAACGCTGCTACTTCCATCAATACGCTTGCCAGCGTCCTTGCAGAACGCAGAGTAGGCCCGTTAACCACTTGTTAAAGGTCCTCTTCGTAGGCGCCGGGTCAAAGGCTACACATCTCCCCATGCGGGAGGGCACTATGGCGCGCTATGATTTCATTTCCAATGATGACCGCAGACTGGTGAATGGCGGGGCATTACAAACTTCTCGCGTAATCACCTTTCGCGGAATTGACGTCAGTCACCTGGCGCGCAAATACGCAATCCATCGGCAGCTGAATCCGCAGGGCAGTGCCGTCCGGCAAAAGACCGTCACTCCGGACGCGGACCTTCATCAAGACATTGAACAGCGCTCTGGTTGGATTCATAGCATCTTTGATAGGTTGGCTGCCGTGTCGGAGCCGCAATCACCTTCGAGGATGCCGATCATGAAATACAGCGAGCCGCTCTTCAAGCCACGCTAATCGAGTGATTGGACGTGTGCCTCGCCGATTTCCAGCGAAACGACGTGCATGGCCCGCCGCATTCTGAGGACCGGCGACATCGCGCGGCAGTTCAATCTCATTCGTATCGGCCGGGACGACTACGCAGTTCTCGTTGAGGCTGGCTCAGATTGGTCACTTAAGGTTGGACGCATCCTTCGCATCCGTGAGCTACGATCAACCCAGCCCTCGTGGCTCTGGACGATCACCGGCCCCGCTGAGCCGGGAACTGGCATTACGCTGCTTGGCGAGGCAATGGACTATGACGCAGCGAAGATCGAATTCCTCACGGCCTTCACAGAACTGATCCTATGGTGTGAAGCAAATCGAAGCGGCGACATCCGTTGGACAGCCGGATGAAGGTTGATGCCCTGAAGTCCAGTTAGAGCATGATCAGCAAAAGTGGAAACCACTTTTGCGGCAAGATCATGCTCAAGCAATTGATCTTGCGCGCGTTCTTTTCGACGAGGTGATTCGGCCTGGTCGTAACGCGCTAGCCTCTACGAATCCCGCTGACCCGCTCCCGCCGCTCGGACGCCAGTACCCGCCCCAATCCGAGAACGCCGTCTGCGGGGGCTGTGTGAGGGCAAGAAAGTCCGCCAGCGTGCACACGATGACAAGATTGAGCGCGCTGGCTGCAACTCGCCAACAGGCGCGCAACGAGCCTATAAGAGCCAAGAGGCTGCAGATATCAGGGCCGAATTAAACGGAACTGCGGCAATCGTGTCCATGCCGCACTTGTGTATAAGTGGCCGATATCGTGCCGCATGACCTTGTGGCTTTGCTCAAGGGGTGGTTTGAGTTGCACCATCATGACCAGCAAGACCTTGCTCAATATTTCCGCAAACATGACAAACGCCGCGATGTGCGATTCATTTTTGCATGTCGCTCAGGAGCAGTATACCGAGATGCTGCCGCGCGTGCGAATGGATGCAGCGCGTGCAATGACTGGTTGGATGGTGCTGTTTGGCTACCGGGCCTTGGTTCAGTGGTCGGACGTGGATGATTGCTTTATCGGCTGTGTGCAGAACGCTGGAAGTGACTTTGTGAGCTTTCACGGAAAAACGGCTGCGGGGGTCAAGGAAGCGTTCGAAAAGGCGGTTCGTGACTACATGGTGAAGCGAACTGATGGACGCAGAGCAGGAAGAGCCGAACTTGCCCGGGAGCCCGAGAACGCCACCTAACGCGACAGCCTTTTGAAGGGAGAGCCGCCGGTAATGGCCGGGACTGGGCTTGCCATCACCGGCGAGGTAGCGTGTCCATTGGGTTAAGGGTGTACGGGGCGTAGGACGGTGTCGATAAGTGGCCGACCGAGGGGATGTCAGCAAACTTGGCCGACATCTTGATCGAGAGCCATTTCCGCGCCAATAGCGCCCAGGATCGGGTAGGAAGGCCCCGCAGCGGCTTTGCCGCTGCGGCAGCATCCGCATAGGGTCCAGCGCGAGTCTGCCCATACACCAGTGTTCAAACTGGACTACTCGTTGGGGGCCGATCACTTTGGTTCTGTCGCTGCAGTCACTGGTTCGGCTGCGCTGACCGGTATCGCCTTGGGGCCTGTGCGGCGCACCGGGAAGGCGTGTTTCAAGCGGCCAATCGGCTCTTCCATCGCATACCACGACACTGTGGCAACCACGATTGTCGTCGTGCCTAGAACGGCAAAGGTCAGCGGGCCTGGGGTGTAAAGCACCGGAAACGCCTCTGCCATCACATACCAAACCATCATGTGATAGACATAAACTCCAAAAGATATCATCGCCAGAAACTGCGCAGGGGGCGATTGCAGAAGCCAGCCAATCGGCCCCCGGTAGCCTTGAAACGCGCCTACGACCAGAACGGCCACGGCGGGTTGGGCAAAGAAGCGGTAGCTGTCAGAATGGCCAAATCCGTCCCACAACACCAAGGGTAACGCCAGCATCGCCACAGCCAGGGCAACAGCGAAGTGGCTGGTCATCACCTGCCGCACGGGGGGGGGGTGGCGTTGCAGCAAATATGCCAGCGCCCCTGTCAGGATCGGATCAAAGGCAAAGACCAGAACCAGCCACCACCGGTCAATTGCCAAATGGGTGTCATTGGCATGCACAAAGACCAACACCGCAAGGCCCGCAACCACCACCACGTGCAGGGTTTTTTCTGACAGGAACAAGATGATCAGGGGCCAACCCAGATAGAACTGCTCCAAGACGTTCAAGCTCCACAAATGGGAAACAACCCAGGGGTGCCATTCCTGCGAAAGCGCGAAATAGATGTTTGATGTGGGCATAAAGTGCCAGGCGGCACTGTCGCGGAACCCGTCGGCATTCAGCGCCCATGCTGCCGCAAAGCAAACGATCAGCGCTGGAAACAGCCGCAATGCTCGCCTGATGTAGAAATTGCGCACCAGGATATGGCCGCCCCGCGCCTTGGCGTTCATCAGAATATGGGTGATCAAAAAGCCAGAAATCACAAAGAACAGGGTGACGCGCACATATTCGGTCACCGGCGCCTTATTCCAGTAATGCACATACAGCACGCCTATCATCGCCAAAGCGCGCAAGCCGTCTATCTGGGGACGCTTAATCAATGCATCTGTCATGTCCGCATTCCCTCACCATCTGCGCTAGATTTGGTAGAAACCTGACAAAAGTCCTTGATGGTAATCATTGACTGAGCAATCGCAGAATTTTCTGCGGGGCCTGTTGCGCGATAGGCTGCTCGGAAGGGATCGGTTTATTCTGCCCGATGGGGATTGGTCAGCGCGGCACTCATGTGACAGGCCTAGTGACCTTTTGCATCATCACAAGTCCATAAAAGCGCCGATTATTGGGTTAACCCCACATCCACCGGGTAACCGGCCTGATCAAAATGAGCAGAAATGCGCGATCCGGGCAACATTGAGCCGCTGTTTCGGCCACGTTAATCGAGTGAGCCGACGTGCGCCTCTATCCTCGCATGCGCCGACCATCGGGGCGGCGGCCGGGCTGACCGTGCAGGAGGGCAAGAGGCAGTCTCCAAAGCTGTTCAAGTGGGTGCCATTCGCGGGTTTCGCGGAGGCCGGTTGGGAAGGTAAAGCCCGTGAAACGTTCCGGCACCCGACCTGCCGGCCAAGAAAGCCGCTGTCGCCTCGCTGTAGGCGCGGGAGAGGGCATCCTCGAGAGCGGTGGGGCTCAGTCGCGCGCGAAGCCCGCGATGATCCAGCCGACCCCGGAGCATATGACATAGATTGCAGCCGCTGCCGCATCGAACCCGACGGTTGTGTACAGCCTGCCTCCATCTCGACGGGTGCCCATGAGCCACTCCGACCCGGGTATGCCTGCCGAACAAGGTCGGCAATACAAGGACGAAAATGTTCGGTTTGATTGAGTTGGTGGCAGGACCCCACTGTGCCAACCTCGATGTCATCGGTCGGCGGCAGAAAGCCCGTCGGACTCCGGCGATTCGCTGGACAGGTCCGGTCAAACTGTTTCGATTTCTCGGCAGGCCCAGCCCCGGTGGCAGGGTGAGAGGCTATTTTTGAGCGGGTCCCTCCCTGGACTTGGGCCGCGCGGTGCAAAACTGCGGCCCTGTTGCGGCAGGGATTGGATTTCATGCGCCGGAGGCTGGCTGCTACTCCGCCGCAAGCCGTTGCGGCGAGAAGCGCTCCTCGAGCCATGGGAGGAGGGTCTTCACCACATCCTCCAGGACATTCCGCAACGGAATGAAGCCGGCGGTCTTCTCCAGGGTTGCCTCGTTCATGTAGAGGCTGCGGTTGATCTCGATCTGCAGCGCATGCTGGCCGCGGTGCGGCGCGCCGTGGTTCTGGGTGATGAAGCCCCCGGCATAGGGCTTGTTGCGCAGCACCTTCAGCCCATGGTGCTGCAGCTTCTCCTCGACGAAGGCCGAAATGTCTTCCGCGCATGACGCGCCGAACCGGTCGCCCAGCACCACGTCCACCATGCCCGCGCCGTGCGGGGCGACGTGGGTGGTGGCACTGGCGGGCATGGAATGGCAGTCGACCAGCAGCACCTCGCCCACCTTGGCGAGCACGGCATTGGTGAGGGCGGAGAGCGTGCGGTGATAGGGAATGTAGATCTGCTCGATGCGCTTGCGCGCCTCTGCGAAGTCCAGCCGCCCACGATAGATGTCCTCGCC
>NZ_JBIICB010000221.1:0-7414 GCF_044239095.1 Aestuariivirga sp.
GGCGGCGCCATCAACTCGCCGCAGCTTCTCCAGCTCTCCGGCATCGGGCCCGGCGCGCTGCTGCAGTCGCTGGGCATTCCGGTGGTGAAGGACAATGCCAATGTGGGTGCGAAGATGCAGGACCACCACGGCATCAACTACACCTGGCGCATGAAGGTGCCCACGCTGAACGACGAGCTCCGCCCATGGTGGGGCAAGCTGAAGGCGGGGATCGAATACATCCTGCTGCGCAAAGGTCCGCTCAGCTTGAGCATCAACCAGGGCGGCGGATTTTTCCGCACGCACCCGGAGATGACGAGGCCCAACATGCAGCTCTATATGCAGGCCTTCTCGACGCTGATCCCCAAGGCCGGCGAGCGGCCTATCCTCAACCCTGATCCGTTCTCAGGCCTATCGCTGGGTTTGAGCAACTGCCGCCCCACAAGCACGGGCGAGGTGATGATCACATCGCCCGACCCGTTCACCCATCCAAAGGTGTCGTTCAACGCCTATGGCACCAATTCGGATGTGGAGGAGATGCTGGCGGCGGTGAAGTTCCTGCGTGTCATCGCTTCCCATGAGCCGCTGAAGAGCCTGATGGCCGAAGAGCTTCGCCCGGGGCCGGAGGTCAAGACGGATGAGCAGATCATCCACGACTTCAGGCAGCGCAGCGGCACGGTCTATCACCATTCCTGCACCTGCCGCATGGGTCCGGAGGAGGCGGCGTCGGTTGTTGACGCAAGGCTGCGTGTGCATGGGATCGAGGGCCTGCGCGTGTGTGATGCCTCGGTGTTTCCCAACCTGATCGCGGGCAACACCAACGCGCCCGCGATGATGATGGGCTGGCGGGGTGCGGAGATCATTCTTCAGGATGCGGCGCGTTAGAGCATGATCCGCAAAAGTGGAAACCACTTTTGCGGCAAGATCATGCTCAAGCAATTGATCTTGCGCGAGTTCTTTTCGACCAGGTGATTCCACCTGGTCGGAACGCGCGCTAATGCCTCATGCCGGAAGGGCGCGCGAAGTTATGGAGCAGCCTGTAGGCTTCCAGCGCCGCGAGTGGCAGGAAATGCAGCCAGACGCCCGTGTGGTCGAGCCTGATCCAGAACCAGTGGAGGGCGGCGGCGGCGGCTGAGACATAGGCCAGGCGCTGTAGCGGTTTCCACCAGCGGCCGAGTGCGTGGACGGCGCGGTCATTGCTCGTGACCGCCAGCGCCAGCATGGTGGCGAAGGCCAGCCATCCCATGGTGTATTCGATGTACTGAAGGTCGAAGAGCACGACATGCAGGTTCGACTGGCGGACGAGATAGGCGCCGAGATGCAGCGCGGCATAGAGGAAGGCGGCCAGCCCCAGGTCACGGCGGCGCTTGAACAGCCACATCGGCCAGTGCGGGCCGAGCCCCATCTGCTTCATCAGCAGGCGCACGGGCGTGACGGCAAGGGTGAGGATGAGCAGGCGCACGGCCCATTCGCCGGACTGGTCGAGGAGCAGGCCCCAGCTGCGCAGGCCGAAGAAGAATTGCCACAGCATGACAGCGGCGGGCAGCAGCAGCAGGAGCCACAGCGCCACGTGCGAGCCGATGAGCTTGCGCAGCACCTCAGATCACCTTGCCGGGGTTGAGGATGCCCTTGGGGTCCAGCGCCTGCTTGAGGCGGCGCATGAGCGCCAGTTCCTCCGGTGAGCGCGAAAGGTGCAGATAGGGGCGCTTCAAGGTGCCGATGCCGTGCTCGGCGGAAATCGAACCGTGATACGCACCGAGCACGCCATAGACGATGTCGTCCACGCTATGCATGTCCTCACCCGGGCCATAGAGGGTGGAGACGCAGATGTGGACGTTGGAGTCACCCACATGGCCATAGAAGGACACATGCGCCTGCGGCCAGCGCTTGAGCAGTGCCTTGGTGCAGGCCTCGGCATAATCCCCGATGCTGCCGATGGGCAGGCTCACGTCGAAGTTCAGGAGATTCGGCAGCGCCTCGATGGGGTGACCCTCGCGCACGGACCAGATCTGGCGAGCCTGGGCATGCGAGGTGGCAACGAGTGCATCGGCGATGAGGCCGTCATCGAGACATGACCCGAGGAAGGTTTCGACCGCCTCGCGTGACGCGGTGCTTTCGACGATGACGCAGAAAGCGTGGTCCGCCTCGAAGAAGCGGAGCTTCAGCGCATCGGCATTGAACCGGAAATAGTCGCGCCACATGGCTTCGAAGGCCACGATGTTGCCGAGTTCCGATTGCGCCCGGCGGAGCAATGCGACGACCTCTTCATAGGTCGCGGCCGCGCAGAGCATGGTGGTGATCTCGCCCGGCGGCGGGTGAAGGCGCAGCACAGCGCGGGTGATGAGACCGAGGGTTCCTTCCGAGCCGATGAAGAGATGCTTCAGGTCATAGCCCGCGTTGTTCTTGAGCATGCGGTTCATGGAGGAGAGGATGGTGCCATCGGCCAGCACGGCTTCGAGCCCCAGAACCTGCTCACGCGCCATGCCGTAGCGGATGACGCGGATGCCGCCGGCATTGGTCGAGAGGTTGCCGCCGATGTGGCAGGAACCGCGCGAGCCCAAGTCCAGCGCCAGGAACAGGCCGTGCGCTGCTGCGGCCTGCTGGCAGTCCTCCAGTGGCGTTCCGGCCTTCACCACCATGGTGGCAGAGGCGGTGTCCACCTCCTCGATGCCGCGCAACAGGTCGAGGCTGATGGCGATCTCGTTGCCAGACGGATTGGCACCGCCCGCAAGCCCCGTCATGCCACCCTGCGCGATGACGGGAACACCCGCCGCATTGCAGAGCCTGAGGGCGGTTGCGGCCTCCCCGGTGCTGCGTGGGCGGATCACGGCGCGGGGAGGGGTGTTGCCGGTGTAGCTCATGTCGGAGGCGGGCTTTGCGCCCATGTCCTGCCCTTCCAGCACGGCAGCCTCACCCAGGGCAGCGCGCAGATCCGCAAGCAGGCTCATAGGGACTTCGTCGCCCCGCCGTCGATGCGGATCATCTGGCCCGTCAGATAGGAGGCCTTCGGGCTGGCGAGAAAGGCCGCGACGGCGGCGAATTCCGGAGGCTTTCCGTAACGGCCCACCGGGATCTCCGCCGAGGAGTCATCCACGACCTGCTGGAGGGTGATGCCGCGCACTTCAGCCTCACGCGCGTTGAGGCTCGCGATGCGCTCGGTGGCGAAGCTGCCGGGGAGCAGCATGTTGACGGTGACGCCATCGCGCGCCACCTGGCCCGCGAGTGTCTTCATCCAGCCTGCCAGTGCCGCGCGCAGTGAGTTGGAAACGGCAAGACTGGCGAAGGGCTCCACGATGGAGGTTGAGGCAACCGACAGGATGCGGCCAAAGCCCTTGGCGCGCATGGCAGGCAGCACCGCCTCGCTGAGGCGCATCTGGTTCAGCACCATGGCCTCGAACTGCCTGCGCCAGAGATCGGGATTGACCTCAGTCACATCCACCGGCGGCGGCCCGCCGGAATTGTTGACGAGAATGTCCGGCATTCCGAAGCTGTCGAGCGCCATCCGCAGCTGTGGCCAGTCGAACATGTCAGCCGGCAGCGCCATGGCATTCATGCCTTCGGCTGCGAAGGCCTTCACATGGGCATCAAGCTTTGCCGCGTTGCGGGCGAGAAGGCCCACCTTGCAGCCCTCGCGCGCCAGGGCTTCGGCGATGGCCAGCCCCAGGCCCTGGCTTGCACCGCAGACGAGGGCCGTCTTGTTCTTCAGGTCGAGATCCATGGGCGGGAATTCATCCCTTTTCGAGTTCCGATGCAAGATGGCGTGCGGCGAGGACCGCTGTCGAGAAACAGGCCTGCAGCAGATAGCCGCCGGTGGGCGCTTCCCAATCCAGCATTTCGCCCACGCAATAGGTGCCGGGCGCCTTGATGAGCTGGAAATGCGCATCGACCTCGCTCCGCGCCACGCCACCGGCGGATGAGATGGCGCGGGTGATGCCGGCGGGGCGTTCGAGCCTCAGGGGCATGGCCTTGATGCCCTTCGCATCGGGCGCTGTGCCTGTCTCGCGCAGCAGGTTGATGGCGACGGGGGAGAGGCCCGCAACCTTGCGCAGGTGGTTCGACAGCGAATCCTTGCCGCGCGGGCGGGCGAGGCGCTGGGCAAGGACCTCCTCCGTGAGGTCGGGGCGGAAGTCGATGACGAGGGGGTGGCCCGGATGCTCCCGCAGGCCCTTGGAGACAGCATAGATGGCGCCGCCTTCGATCCCCTCCTGCGAGATCATCAACTCGCCGCGCACGCGCTTTCCGGCATAGGTGAGGGCCACGTTCTTGACCGGAGTACCGGCGAACTTGTTGCGGAAGATGGGCGACCAGTGGACGAGGAAACGGCTGTTGGCAGGCTTGAAGGGGTGAACGGTGATGCCCTTCGCCGCGAAGATGGGAAGCCAGGCGGCATCAGAGCCGAGATGCGGCCAGCTGGCGCCGCCCAGCGCCAGGATCGTCGGCGTGCCGTCGAACCCCTCCCAGCGGGAGCGGGTGATAAGCTTCACACCGAGCCCCTCGAGCCGCCTCAGCCAGGCGCGGAGCAGGGGGGAAGCCTTCATCTGCTTCGGGAAGACACGGCCGGAGGAGCCGACGAAGGTTTCGATGCCGAGGCCATTGGCCCATTGGATGAGCGCGTCCGGCGGGAAGGCATTGATGGCGGGGGCGAGGAAGTCCTTCGCCTCGCCGTAGCGCTCCAGGACGGTATCGAGCGGCTCGGAGTGGGTGAGGTTGAGGCCGCCACGGCCCGCCAGCAGGAATTTGCGGGCGGGGGCTGGCATGTGGTCGTGAATGGTGACCTTGTGCCCGGCCTCAGCCAGAACCTCCGCCGCCATCAGCCCCGCGGGGCCTGCTCCGATCACCTTGACGTCTGCCACGCGCGCACTCCCCGACATCCCGGCCTTTTGCCGGGATGCCGGGATCATGCAAGGGCTATCTTTACGCCGCCTCGCGGTTCAGCGGCTGGCACATGCAGTGCACGCCGCCGCCGGCCTGCAGGAACATGCTCATGTCCGGGTCATAGACGGTGAAGCCCGCGGCGCGCATCTTGGCGTTCAGGTCCTTGGCGCTCTCGGTGGAGAGCACGCGGTCGCCGCCGAGTGTCACCACGTTGCAGCCAAGCGCCATCGTCTCCTTGAAGGTGGCGGGGATGATCTCGATCTTCTTGGACTTGAGCCAGGCGATGATGTCATCCTCGGTGGTTTCGAGGCAGACGGCGGCGCAGTGCTCGTTCAGCATGCAGACCATAAGGTCGATGTGGACGTAGAACTGGTCGATCGGGGCATATTTGATCTCCCAGCCTTCCTTGATGAACCATTCGGCGGCCTGCCGCGCGGCCACTTCTTCCGTGCGGTGGTCGGTGAAGCCGACAAGCGCCAGACCGTCGCGGATGATGTTGAAGTCGCCACCCTCGAAATTGCCCGCCGAGATCATGTCGTAGATCGGAATGTTGTTCTCGAGGTAGAAGCGCAGCACGGGGGCATATTCGCCGCGGCGGCGCGGATTGGCGAGCTGGCAGACGACAGCGCCATAGGGCGACATGAAGGAGGAGTCCCGCGAGTAGACCTGGTAGGGGTTGTTCATGTCCAGCGGCAGGAAGTGGGTGGTGACACCCGCCTGGTGGTAGGCATCCACCATTTCGCGGTGCTGGCGCATGGCCACCTGCTTGTCGAACTTGTAGCCCTTGCGCATCGTGTCGCGCACGAGCGAGGACCAGGCGGCATTCTCCAGCCCCATCCAGCGGAAGCTTTCCGCGGGGCCGAGCAGCACGTCCTTCAGCACGCCGGTTTCCGACTTGATCTCGAAGCGGCCCCTCATCCTCGGCGTTCCGCCATTCTCGAGGCGGGCGCGGAGTGGCGTGTTGTTCTGGCTCATTGTGATGTCTCCCTGTTTTTTGGGGAGAGTAGGCCAAGACGCGGGCCAGCGCCATACTGGCATAAGCCAGCTGCACGGCAGGGTTGACCATTTTGTCAGTTAAGGATAGCGATGGCGCACTGCTGACAATGGCCCGCCTGACATGGCGGGCAGGAGGAACACCGGTGAGATTGCTGGCAATCGCCTTCGCCGTGCTGGCTGCCGCCGCACTGCCGCTCGTCCCGCCGGCGGAGGCGAAGCCGAAGCGGCAGGACGCGCCCATCCCCGCTGCCCAGCAAGAGCCAGGAACGCTGCTGAGCTATGACCGCATCGCCTTGCCGCGTAACTACCGCGCAAAGGCCTGGCGCATCCTCTATGTCACGCGCAATTACCGCATGGTGCCGATCCTATCGACCGGACTCGTGGTGCTGCCTGACAAGGCGGCGCGCATTCCGATGGAGCGGAAATTCGTGGCCTGGGCGCACCCTACGACGGGGATTGCGCGCCAGTGCGCCCCCTCCTTGCGTGATACACCGCTCAAGTCCATCGGCGGCCTGAACGATCTCGTGGCAGCGGGTGTGGTGGTGGCAGCAACCGACTATCCGGGCCTCGGCACCGCCGGGCCGATCGGCTATCTGGTGGGCAAGGGCCAGGCCTATGCCACGATCGATTCCGTGCGCGCCGCCAAGCAGATTCCGGGCGTGGGCGGCGGCCGGGACTTCGCACTCTGGGGCTATTCCCAGGGCGGGCACGCAGCGCTGTTTGCTGCAACGCTGGCGGACAGCTATGCGCCGGAGCTTTCGCTCAAGGGCGTGGCGGCCATCGCGCCGCCGACCGACCTTGCCACGCTGCTGCGCGCCAATCTCGACAGCGTGCCGGGGCGCATTCTCGCCTCCTTCACGCTCTCGTCATGGAGCGTCAAGTATCGCGCGCCGCTCAGCCCGCTGGTTGACGGGCGCGCGGAGGCGCTGGTCGCTGAAGTGAGCCGCAGTTGTGTGGATGACCTGGGCGGCAAACTCGATGCGCTGGCAGCCCAGAAGGGGTTGAAACAGGGTTTCCTGAAGCAGGATCCGGGCAAGGTGGAGACGTGGGAAGGCCTGATGGCGGCAAACTCGCTCTTCAGGTTCAACAGCCGTGTGCCGGCCCTCATCATTCAGGGGGCGGCCGATGACATCGTGAAGCCGGAGGTGACCACGCAATTCGTGCGCACCTCCTGCCGGTCAGGCGCCAGGATCGAATATGTGACGCTTGCCGGCAAGGGGCATGGCGGTTCGATGGATGCGGGCTACCGGCGCGCCGTCAGCTGGCTGGCCGGGCGGCTCGCCGGTGAGCCGCCACGCAGCAATTGCAGGTGAGTTGAGCCGTCAGTAGGCGCGGTCGAAGTAGTCGGCCCCTGGCATGGCGTAGAATTCCACGAGCCCGCTGCGGCCCGGCTGCGCCGGATGGTCCGGGTGAGACTTGAGGTGCCGGAGGCCGATTCGCCGCGCAAGCCTTGCCGAGGCGTCATTGCCGGCCATCACCTTGCACCAGACATTGTCGGCCCGCAGCCGCTCAAAGGCGAGTGCGAGAAGCGCCTCGCCGATCTCGGTTCCCAGCCCCATGCGCC
>NZ_JBIICB010000222.1:0-7320 GCF_044239095.1 Aestuariivirga sp.
TGGCACCTGCGGCACAGCGGCCTTCTCGAGCTGCGGATTGTAGGGGATGGGCGACTCGGCCCCGCCCAGCCGCATGATTGGCGCATCGAGATAGTCGAATGCCTCGCTCTCGGCGATGCGCGCGCTGATCTCAGCACCGATGCCCAGCGTCTTGACGCCCTCATACACACAGGCCAGCCGCGTGGTCTTCCTGACGCTTTCGATGATGGTGGCGGTGTCGATGGGGCGCAGGGTGCGGAGGTCGATCACCTCGATGTCGATCCCCTCTGCGGCGAGGGCTTCCGCGGCCTCGAGCGACTTGTGTACCATGATGGAGGTGGCCACCACCGTGGCATCACGTCCGGGCCGGGCCACATGGGCCTTGCCGATCGGCACGCGGTAGGGCTCCTCCGGCACGATCCCCTTCATCTTGTAGAGGAGCTTGTGCTCGAACACCATGACGGGGTCCGGATCGTCGATTGCCGCGAGCAGCATGCCCTTGATGTCCGCCGGGGTCGACGGCTGCACGACCTTCAGGCCCGGCACATGTGCCAGCCATGCATCGAGCGATTGGGAATGCTGTGCCGCGGCCCCGGTGCCCGATCCGGCGGGAAAGCGCATGACCAGCGGCACGTTCACCTTGCCGCCCAGCATGTAGCGGAGCTTTGCCGCCTGGTTCACGATCTGCTCCATGGCGAGCGTCGCGAAGTCCGAAAACTGAAACTCGAGCACCGGCCTGCAACCCGCAAGCGCCGCGCCAACCGCGACGCCCGCCTGGCCGAGTTCCGAGATCGGCGCGTCCATCACGCGGTCTTCGCCGTAGCGATGCACGAGGTCGCCGGTCACCTGGAAGGCGCCGCCATAGACGCCGATATCCTCGCCCATCAGGAACACGGACGGGTCCGCGTCCATCGCCTGCGCCAGCGCCTCCTGGATCGCCTGGGCATAGGTCAGTTCGCGTGTGCTCATCAGGCGGCCTCGGGCGAATAGACGTCGCGCGTCACGTCACCCGGGTCTGGGTCGGTGCCGTTGCGGGCAAACTCAATTCCGGCTGCGATCTCCGCCTCGGCGGCTTCCCGGATCGATCTCACATCTGCTTCCGTGGCGATGCCATGCGCCATCAGCTCCACCTCGAAGCGGGGAATGGGGTCACGCGCCTTCCATTCCTCGATCTCTTCCTTGCTGCGGTAGCGGTTGCGGTCGGAGCGCGAGTGACCGCGGGTGCGGTAGGTCTTGCATTCGAGCAATGTCGGGCCTTCGCCCTTGCGTGCCCGCTCGATCGCCGCGGCGATGGCTTCCTCGACGTCGGCGATCGAATTGCCGTCCACGATCACGCCCGGCATGTTGTAGGCGGACGCGCGGTCGGCCACATTGGCCACCGCCATCGAGCGCTCGGTGGAGACCGACATGCCGTATTTGTTGTTCTCGCAGACGAAGACCACGGGCAGCTTCCAGATCGCCGCCATGTTGAGCGCTTCGTGAAAGGCGCCCTCGTTCGAGGCGCCGTCGCCGAAGAAGCACATGGCGACGTCGTCCCGCTTCTGCTTCTTGATGGCGAGTGCCGCGCCGACCGCGATGGGCAGGCCGCCGCCAACGATGCCGTTGGCGCCCAGGTTACCCGTCGCCACGTCGGCGATGTGCATGGAGCCGCCGCGCCCGCGGCAATAGCCTTCTTCCTTGCCGAAAAACTCGGCGAACATCAGCTTGGGTTCCGCTCCCTTGCCGATGCAGTGGCCGTGGCCGCGGTGGGTGGAGGTGATGTAGTCGCTGTTCCTCAGCGCCATGGTGGCGCCGACGGCTGAAGCCTCCTGCCCGATCGAGAGGTGCATAGTGCCGTGGATGAGGCCGCGCATATAGGCCTCCTCCGCGCCTTCCTCGAAGCGGCGGATCAAGTACATCCGGCGCAGCGCTTCCTTGAGCTGTGCCGCGTTGTATTTCTGGTAGAAGGGCCGGGCGTTCGGCTTGATGCTGCCAACGGCGTTCATCCGACTGTTCCTTTCAGCATGTCGTCCTGCCGCTTGCGCAGCATCACGATGCGCGACGTCTCGTCCACGGCGCAGTTCTGGTAGGTGAGGAGCTCGCCCTTGCGGATAGCCTTGACGGCCTTGCCGCCTTCGAGCAGCCCGCAGGGGACGGCCGCGGAGGCCGCGGCATCCGGCATCGTCATGATCCAGGCACGGTAGGTGTATTCGCCGATCGCATCCAGCCGCTCACCCGGCTGCAGGTCCTTCTTGGCAACGGCGCAGACTTCAGCACTCGGCACGTCGAGCGGCTGCATGTCGGCAGTTCCATAGAGCACGGCGCGCGCGCAGGAGAGCGGCACCTCGAGGCTGGTCAAATGATAGGGGCGGTAGAAGGTGTAGTAGGGGCCAGGGCCGAGCTTCAGGTCGTGCATGCGCTCGCGCACCCGCGGGTGAGACATTTCCGCGATCACGAAGACGCCTGGCGCAACGCCCTTTCCGATCGAGTAGTCGACCACGCCCTTGCGTGAGAGAACGCCGCCGTCGGCCTTCGGGCACAGCACTTTTTCCAGCTCGGTGAGGCCGGCCGCAGGGCCATGCATGCCCGGGCAGTCGGGCACCAGACCGGTGGCGTTGGCGATGGCCGCCATCTCGACCATGGTCTTCGAGCCGTCGACGAACTCCACCAGCATGCGCGGGTTCATGTTCCGGCGCTTCGCCTCTTCCATGTAGACGTCAGGCGTCGCATCGATGTTGAGTGGATTGTTCTTGCCCTTGCCGGCCGCGACGATCGGATAGCCGAGGCCCGTCACGAAATTGACGAGTTCCATGGCGGAGGAAGGTTCATCGCCCGCACCCAGCGTGTAGACGACACCAAGACGCCTGGCCTCGCGCGAGAGATAGGCGCCGATCGTGACATCCGCCTCGACATTCATCATCACGAGGTGCTTGCCGTGCTCCATTGCGGTGAGGCCGATCTCGGCGCCGACGGCGGGCTTGCCCGTTGCGTCGATAATCACGTCGATGTGCCCGGAGGTGCAGACCAGCTGCGCGTCCTGCGTGACCGCCGTCTTGCCGGACTCGAGGGCGGCGTTGAAGGCGGCGGAGGTCCCGGCGACGGTGTGGCCGTCTTCAGGGTGGCCGGCGATGCGGAGCGCCTTCCTTGCGGAATCGAGATTGATTTCGGCGATGGCCGCCACCGTGATGCCGGTCATCTGCCGGCACTGGGTGACGATGTCTGTTCCCATCTCGCCAGAACCGATCAGCCCGACACGGATGGGACGCCCCTGTTCCTCCAGGCGGCGGGCAAGATCAGCGGCCAGCCCCGTGGCGGCCCCGATGCGCCGGTGGTCTTGCGACACGTCGAATGCGGCCATTCTGGCCTCCCCAATAAAGATGGCAATAAGATACTTTTATGCTGTATCAAGTCAATAAGTATTATTTGCACATAACATGTTCCTTCGCATCTGCAAAACGC
This sequence comes from Aestuariivirga sp., assembly GCF_044239095.1. GTDB lineage: Bacteria > Pseudomonadota > Alphaproteobacteria > Rhizobiales > Aestuariivirgaceae > Aestuariivirga. The sequence goes on from NZ_JBIICB010000222.1 coordinate 3,418, forward strand.
CCTTTTGGCGAGTGCGAAGGGCCGCATGGATCGACAATCCGCCAGGGAACCGGCAAATCAGCCAATTAATACGAAACAAATGCTTTCTTCTGTTGCAATTGTTTCAGTTTTGTGAAACTCATGTTGGCATTCCGTCGGGCCGTGTGCGGCTCGAATTGGCATGGCTGCTTGCACCCCCGGGGATGCCGGCGGCATGATGAAGAGGGGATCGGGTAGTCATGGCGTCAATCAGCCTCAAGAAGATCAGCAAGGCCTGGGGTTCTGTCGTTGGTGTCGATGCAATCGACCTCGACATCCGGGACAAGGAGTTCATGGTTTTCCTCGGGCCGTCCGGCTGCGGCAAGACCACCACCATGCGCATGATCGCAGGCCTCGAGGACCCGACGGGCGGCGAGATCTTCATCGATGGCGATACGGTGAACGACGTCGATGCGCGCGACAGGGATGTCGCCATGGTGTTCCAGAGCTATGCGCTCTATCCCAACATGACCATCTACGAGAACATCCGCTTTCCGCTGCGCATGCGCGATGTGCCCAAGGAGAAGCACGATGCGCTGGTGCGCGAGGCAGCCCGCATCGTCGAGCTCGGTGACTACCTCGACCGCAAGCCGCGGGCGCTCTCGGGCGGGCAGCGGCAGCGTGCCGCCTTGGCCCGTGCGGTGGTGCGCCATCCGAAGGTCTTTCTCATGGACGAGCCCCTGTCGAACCTTGACGCCAAGCTGCGCCTCACCATGCGCGCGCAACTCAAGCATATCCAGCGCCGTCTCGAGACGACGACCGTCTACGTGACCCATGACCAGATCGAAGCGATGACGCTTGCCGACCGCATCGCGATTATGAACAAGGGCAGGATCCAGCAGCTCGGAACGCCGGATGAGGTCTACAACAATCCTGCAAACATTTTCGTCGCCGGCTTCATCGGCTCGCCGCCCATGAACCTGATCAAGGGCGATCTCGAGAACGGCACCTTCACAGGCGCTTCGACCCGCGTGGAAGGCGTCGGCAAGGGCAGCCGCAAGGATGTGATCCTCGGCGTGCGCCCGGAGGATATTTCGGTGGCGGAGGCGGGCAGGGGTCACCTGAACTCCGTGCTCTACTCGCTGGAGCCCACCGGCGATCAGACACTCGTCTCGGCGCTTGCGGGCGATCTCATGGTCGTCGCCAAGGGCTCACGCAGCTTCCGCCAGGAACTTGAGACGCCGATCAGCCTCAGCTTCGATACGAGCCGCTGCTACATGTTCGACGCGGCGAGCGGCGAACGCATCTGACGCCAGGCGCCGCCAGCCCCGCACTCGGCGATCATCGAAACTGGCCGCTTTGTGCAGTGCCGTGCTGCACGCTGCGGCTGGATGATCAGGGCATCAGCCGGGATCTGGAGCGTCAGCCCGGGGTTTGGAAATTGTTATCCTGCGGGTTGCGCGGCTTCTGTGGCTCCGGCGGCTTGTAGGTGGGTTCCTTCCTGAGGCCGGACCCGCCGTTGCCCGGGGCGATGTCGCCAAGGCCCGCGCAAGTCGAATCCGCCTTGAAGCCGCGGGGCAAGCCCGCCTGCCCCGTCAGGAATGGAAACACATCGCCGGCCCGCTTGTTGATGCCCAGGTCACGCACCACGCCCTTGGGCTTGGTGATGGAGCCGTCGGGCCGCGCCAGCAGGAAGTCGCACCGGCGCGTGAGGCGTTCGCAGCCCCGCCTGCCGCAGAACTCGGCTGAACCATTGAGAAGCGCGATGGCCGTCACGCCGTCTGCCCCGATATAGACGTCGAATGCCGTGCCGCGCACACTCAACGCGCCTGACGGCGTGCGGATCTGGTAGGCCGAGGAATCGGAATTGCCACTGATCCACCGGAACGTTCCCTTCGTGGCGCCAATCACCAGCTTCTCGGCCTTGGCGCCGCCACGGTAGATGAATTGGTCTATGAGGATCGATGAGTTGGGGCCAAGCGCCAGCTTTGTCCCGTCCTGCAGCACAAAAGCTCCGGTGCCGGAGGCGTTGCTCCTGATCCGCTCGTCGCGGTGGATGGCATCCCCCTTGCCGAGTGCTCCCGCCTGACCGCTGACCTGGACAGACACGCGAACCACTTCGCCCACCCGCTCGGCAGCTTCTGCCGCATTCGGCAATGTTGCAATAACTGCAGCGAAAACCAATGAAAACAGATTGCGGGCCAATTTGCACCTCTCTGTCACGCCAGTATCGAGATCAGCCTCGGCGCTATTTAGTTGGTCATACAAATTGCTATGTTTCAATAGCGAAAGCAGTCAATTCATGCACGCTTGCGTCGTCTCGCGAGCCGCTGGCCCCGGGGAATGCCGCCATCATGATGTGGTCCGCCCTCAGCCGCCACAGCGGCGGGCGATCAGTCAAGGTCGCTGGAAGATTTGCGCTCCAACCGTGTCTTCACCTGCTGCTTTCCCACGGCAGCGCGACTTTCGTGGCCTTGGGTAAGATAATTTTAACCCTATTGCGCAATCGTTTGTTATCCAAATCGAACAGGTAAGCGCCATGTCGGACGAAATCCAGAATCAGCTCGAGTTCTTCAAGGCCTATCTCGCATCCGGCCGCGCCCCGCGCTGGACCATGGGCCCAGCCGACATCCACGGCTTCCTGACTGGATTGGCGATTGCCGGCCCCCTTCATGAGGACGAATGGACGCCGTGGATCTTCTCCGGCGAACGGCCGCGCTTCGCCTCTGATAAAGAGGCCTGGAATGTCATGTGCGACCTTCTTGATTTCGAGGAGCAGGTCCGGTGCAGCCTCGGTTCCTACCGGATCGTGACGGCACCGCTCTTGCCCTATGTTGGCAATGGCCAGTTCTCAGCCGCTGATTGGGCCGAGGGCTTGATGCAGGCCATCGCCGTCAACCCCGGCCCCTGGCAGAAGGCGATCGATACCGCGGAGCAATCGCTCGCCACGGTTCTCTCAGCCTGTTACGACAACCAGGATGATGACGGGCTCATCAATATGGACGGTTTGGACGAGTTGAATTATCACTTGCGCCACCTTGTCCGCATCATGCAGGCGGCACCCGGTCATCTGATGGTCAGAGCGCAAGCCGCCTGACGCGAAAGTCAGGGCATCAGAAAAAGCGGATGGCCGACAGCGCGAGGTCGGCCCGGAAGGCCCGCCCGATGGCCACGAGGCCGAGCCTGCGGATGCGCCCGGGCGCGAACGCCACTTCAGTGCGATGCGGCAGGAACCCGGTGAAGGGAAGCCTGATCGTCCGCCAGTCTGGCGGCGCAGAGAAGGCCTGGCGGTAGGACTGCCAGGGGCGGCCAAGGTCTGCCGTCCGAAGATGCAGGCCATAGCTTTCCCCATTGCCAGACACCTCGATCTCGAGCCCCTCGTAGGCCCGGCAATCGACCGATCCTCCCGATGGATCGAGGTCAAGCGCCATCTGGATGAAGCCGCCATTGTTCTCCAGCGACACGTCCCCCGTGAGGTGGATCGCCATGCGGCCCGCCACCGGCTCCAGGGTGAGCCGGCCGGAGGAAACACCCCCCATCACGCGGTCAGACAGCAACTCCCAGCTTGCGCCGTTGGTGGCTTCGGGAAACCGTCGCGAGAGGTCGTCGATGACAGGAAACAAGGTCACGGGCCGGAAGCGTTACAGGATGAACTGTGCTGGAACAAGCTTCAGCGATCCGCTGCTTCTTGGATGAAGGAGTGCTGAAGGGAGTAGCAATACCCGAGATGCCGTTGAGATAGAGAGGGAAATCCACCATAAGGAGCCATAGACGATGGTGGAGCCTGATGGCGAGATTGCCGCAAGACGCCTGTTCGAAGCCGCAGCGGGTTCTGGTTCTCGGCGCTACCGGAACCATCGGGAAGGCTGCCGTGCGCGCCCTCATTGCCGCGGGGCACGAGACAGTGTGCTTCCTGCGTCCCCGTCCGGATGGCGGCGATCCGGC
>NZ_JBIICB010000223.1:0-7235 GCF_044239095.1 Aestuariivirga sp.
GAAACGCGCCCGTGAAATCGCTCGACAAGAAGCTCAAGACCATCGCCGCGGGCAAGTACAAGCCCGCCGACTTCATCCTGGCCGATGCGAAGGACCCGGATTACGCCTTCGGCGTGAAGGGCACGGGTGCGGTCGACTATCTCGACCAGTCGGGGCCGCACCGCTCGATACCGGATTTCCGCCAGTCGATCCGCGACATCGTCCGCCAGAAGCAGATGGACGTGATGCTGGGTGCGGTTGCCAACATCGAGCCCCTCGTGGAAGAGGGACTGTTCGAGAAGACCGGCGTCACCCCGGCGATCCGCGCCAATGATACGACCGACATCTGGCTGCCGCGCGGTGCGAGCTACGCGAAGGAAATGTCACGGCCCTGGCGCACGGCGAGCCTCAAGCATGTGCGGAAATTCTGCGACCTGGGCCTCTATTCCGTCACCTTCAACAATGACCTCGACCATGACTATGCAACCGTCGAGGCCTACCATGCCTTCCGTGAGGATGCGGTGCATCACAAGTTCCGCCACTTCCTCGAAGTCTTCAATCCCAATGCGCCCAAGGGCCTCGACCCGAAGGTGATGCCCTTCTTCGTGAATGACATGATCATGCGCGTGCTGGCCGGTGTCGCGGCGGTGGAGCGCCCGCTGTTCCTCAAGATGCCGTTCAATGGGAGGAAGGCGATGGAGGAACTGGCGAGCCATGATCCGGGGCTCGTCATCGGCATTCTCGGCGGCTCGGCGGGAACGACGCGCGACTGCTTCGAGCTTCTCTCGCAAGGCGAGAAGAGCGGCGCGCGCGTTGCCCTCTTCGGCCGCAAGATCAACCTGGCCGAAAGCCCGCTCGACCTCGTGGCGCTGTTCCGCCCCGTGCTGGAGCGCAAGGTGACGGCAGCGGAAGCGGTGAAGAGCTACCACGCAACGCTGGCCAAGAAGAAGCTGAAGCCCAAGCGCGCGCTGGAGGATGACATGAAGATCACCGAGGCCGTGCTCGAGGGCTACGGAAAATGACCAGGCGGGGCATCGTCCTCGCCGGCATCGTGGTGCTCGACATCGTCCACCTGATCGACCACTGGCCGAACGAGGAGGCCCTGGCCTTCATCGACCGCACCGAACATGCAGCAGGCGGCCCGCCGCACAATGCGGGTGCGGGTCTCCTGAAGCTTGGCGCGGATTTTCCCGTAACACTGCTCGCCACGGCGGGAGATGATGCCTATGGCGAGATCATGCTGGCGAGTGCGCGAAGCTATGGACTCGATACCTCGCGGGTGACGGTCATTCCCGGCGCCGTCACCAGCCACACCCATGTCATGTCCTGCCTCGACACCGGGCGGCGCACCTTCTTCGCGCAGCTCGGCTGCAACAACCTGATGAATGTCTCCCATTTGCTGCCGCCCGAGGACAGCACCGCCAAGCTCTACTATCTCGGAAGCCCCGGCGTGGCGCGCGGGCTGGATGACAGCGACAGCTGGCGGACACTTCTGTCAGCCGCCCGCGCACGGGGCATGAAGACCTGCCTCGAACTCTGCCCTGTTCCCGCCGATACGCTGAGACAGCATGTGCCGCCGTGCCTGCCGCTGTGCGACTATTTCGTGGTGAACGACTACGAGGCGGGCAGCATCGCCGGCATCGACATTGCACCAGGCGGAAGGCTCTCCTGGAGCGCTGCCGAGGCGGCCTGCCGCCGCCTTCTCGACATGGGGGTCAACGAACTCGCAGGCGTGCACCATCCTGACGGCGCGGTGGCGGTGCGGCGCAATGGCGAGGTTGCGATGCGGCCTTCGGTGAAGGTCGAACAGCAAGAGATCGCAGGCTCCGTCGGCGCAGGTGACGCCTTCTATGCGGGCGTGCTGCTGGGCATCCATGAGGACTGGCCGCTGGCGCGCTGCCTGGACCTCGGCAATGCGGCAGCTGCAACCTCACTGCAATCGCCGACGACCAGCGCCAGCATCCGCCCCTGGGCGGAGTGCCTGGCCTATGCGGAGAAGAAGGGGCTGCGGCCCGGCCCCTGAGGCCGCCCTATCACGAAATCGTGAAGTGTGGCCGCAATCCGCGGCAAACAGACACACGTTCTTGGTGAGCGGGCGGCATTTGCGGACCGCATGAATGACAACATCATCCGGAGTATTCCATGCACAAGCTCGTTCTTGCGGCAACAGCGTCGCTTTTCCTCGGCGTGGCCTCAGCCTCTGCCGCCAATGTCGTCGAGACCGCCAACTCGGCCGGCACCTTCAAAACTCTGCTTGCCGCCGCGCAGGCCGCTGGCCTCGCCGACGCGCTGGCGACGACCCAGAACATCACCGTCTTCGCGCCGACCGACGAGGCCTTCGCCAAGCTACCCGCCGGCACGGTCGAGAACCTGCTGAAGCCCGAGAACAAGGACCAGCTGGCTGCCATCCTCACCTATCACGTGCTGCCGCGCAAACTCGCCTCCAACCAGATGCTCGCGGGCCCCTTCCACGTGCGCACGCTGAAGGCCAAGCCGGACCGTACGCTGGCCATCACCAAGGGTGCTGGCGGCGTGACGGTGGACAACGCCAACGTCATCAAGGCCGACATCATCACGGACAATGGCATCATCCACGTGATCGACACCGTTCTGCTGCCGAGCAAGTAAGAAGCCGCGCAATAAACTCACCTCACCCGGGCTTGACCCGGGTGGCCTTTTCTGGCGGCCACCAAAAAGGACGCCCGGGTCAAGCCCGGGCGAGGTGAGAGTAGGCAATTCAGGAAATTGGGAAGCTCGTATCACCCCTTGGGCATGATCGGCGGCGCAATCACGATATAGGGCGTGATGGGCTCCTGCCCGGGCGGAACATATTCCGGGGTGGGCTCACCCGCTTCGCCCAGCGACACGATGTATTGATAGAGCGAACGGATATCGCTCTCATCCATCGCATGAACATTGTAGAAGGGCATGGGCGGGCGGGCCTGGAAGCTCTTGGCATAGGTCAGGAAGTCATCCTCGCTGCCCCTTTCCCTGGCGATGAGCCGCAGGTTGACGGCATAGGTGGTGCCCCACGGGCCCTGCCAGCCCAGCGAAGCACCCTTGAGGGCCACCGCCGGATCAACCTTGCCACCGGACTCGGAATAGCCCGCCGTATGACAATCATGGCATCCGGCGGTGATGGCGACCTGCGCGCCACGCTTCACCGACACATCACCAGCCAAGGCCGGGGCGCTTGCTGCCACGAGTGCGGACACCGCAAGAAGCATGGAATGTTTCATATCGTTCTCCTCAAGCACATCAACTGCAGTCTGTGTCACGTCAGCTAGGGGACGGAGCAAACTTGCATGATTTGCAGGAGACAACACGCGCCCTTTGGGCGGATTTTACAATCTGAAAGCAAGAGGCGCGGGTGTTGCCACCCGCGCCTCCAGACTTTCATCCGATGATCGAAGATCACTCGCCCTGGGGCGCGCCCTCGTCACCGTTGGACTCTTCAGCGTTCTGCTTCTTCGAGATGTCTTCGCCCGTTGCCTGGTCCACCTGCTTCATGGAGAGGCGCACCTTGCCGCGGTTGTCGAAGCCCAGAAGCTTCACCTTGACGGTGTCACCCTCGTTGACGACGTCCGACACCTTGTTGACGCGCTTCGAAGCAAGTTCGGAGACGTGCACGAGGCCGTCACGCGCGCCGAAGAAGTTCACGAAGGCGCCGAAGTCGACGACCTTGACGACCTTGCCATCATAGATCTCGCCCACTTCCGGCTCCATCACGATGGACCTGATCCACTTCAGCGCGGCCTCGATGGCCGTGCCGGAGGAGGAGGCGACCTTGACGGTGCCGTCGTCCTGGATGTCGATCTTGGCGCCAGTCTTCTCCACGATCTCGCGGATGACCTTGCCGCCGGTGCCGATCACTTCGCGGATCTTGTCGGTGGGGATCTTCAGCGTTTCGATGCGCGGCGCATGCTCGCCAAGCGAGGCGCGGGCACCCGTGAGCGCCTCCGCCATCTTGGCCAGGATATGCAGGCGGCCGTCCTTGGCCTGCCACAGCGCGATCTTCATGATCTCCTCGGTGATGCCGGTGATCTTGATGTCCATCTGCAGCGAGGTGATGCCTTCGGATGTTCCGGCCACCTTGAAGTCCATGTCACCGAGGTGATCCTCATCACCAAGGATGTCGGAGAGCACCGCATAGCGCTCACCTTCCTTGATCAGGCCCATGGCGATGCCCGCACAGGGCGCCTTCAGCGGAACGCCGGCGTCCATGAGGGACAGCGATGCGCCGCAGACGGAGGCCATAGAGGACGAGCCGTTCGACTCGGTGATCTCCGAGACCACGCGGATCGTGTAGGGGAACTGGTCGGTTGCGGGCAGCAGCGGGTGGATGGCGCGCCAGGCGAGCTTGCCGTGGCCGATTTCGCGGCGGCCCGTGGCGCCCATGCGGCCCGTTTCACCGACCGAGAAGGGCGGGAAATTATAGTGCAGCATGAAGGTGCCCTTGCTCGTGCCGTCGAGCGAGTCGATGTACTGCTCGTCCTCGCCGGTGCCGAGCGTGGTGACCACGAGGGCCTGCGTCTCGCCGCGGGTGAACAGGGCCGAACCATGGGTGCGCGGCAGAACGCTCGCTTCCGCGATGATCTGGCGGACCGTCTTGGTGTCGCGGCCGTCGATGCGGTGGCCGGTGTCGAGGATCGAGTTGCGGACGACGTCCTTCTCGAGGTGCTTGAAGGCCTCGCCGACCTTGTTGGCGGGCGGGGCGTCGGGCTTGTCGGCACCCATCAGCGCAGCCATGACCTTGTCCTTGGCCGAGGCCACGGCCTCGTGGCGCTCTTCCTTCTTGGGGATCGCATAGGCGGCGCGCACATCGGCCTCGGCAATGGCCTTGACCTTGTTGTACAGCGTCGTCTCATCCGGCGGCGTGAAATCACGGGGCTCCCGCGAGGAGCGCTCGGCGAGGCGGATGATGGCCTCGATCACCGGCTGGAAGCCGCGGTGGCCGAACATGACGGCGCCGAGCATGATCTCTTCCGAGAGCTCCTTGGCTTCCGACTCGACCATCAGCACTGCGTCCTGGGTGCCTGCGACCACGAGGTCGAGGGCCGAGAGCTTCTGCTGTTCGATCGTGGGGTTCAGCACATATTCGCCGTTGATGTAGCCGACGCGCGCCGCACCGACCGGGCCCATGAAGGGAATGCCGGAAATGGTGAGCGCGGCCGACGACGCCACCAGCGCGAGGATGTCGGTGTCGTTCTCGAGGTCATAGGAGAGCACGGTGGCGATCACCTGCGTCTCATTGCGGAAGCCCTCGACGAAGAGCGGGCGGATCGGGCGGTCGATCAGGCGCGAGATCAGCGTCTCACGCTCGGTGGGCCTGCCTTCGCGCTTGAAATAGCCACCAGGGATCTTGCCGGCGGCATAGGTCTTTTCCTGGTAGTTGACGGTCAGCGGGAAGAAGTCGATCCCGGGCTTTGCCGAACGTTCGGCAACGGCGGTGGCGAGAACGGTGGTCTCACCCAGGGACGCGAACACGGAGCCATCGGCCTGACGGGCCACGCGGCCGGTTTCGAGACGGAGCGTCTGCCCGCCCCACTGGATTTCTTCGACGTCGATATTGAACATGTTGATCTTCCTTTGTGCCCTTCGCCGCCGCTTGAAAGACGTGCACCACCACTGTGGACGGCATCCCCTTTGGGCCTCGGGAGCCCGGCCCCATTGCCGGACTCGTCGTGTTGGGGACACGGGCGGCTACTCGGTGTTCCGCCCGCTCGTACGTGTTCCCGATTTCCGCTTAGCGGCGGATCTCGAGGCGCTTGATGAGCGTCTGGTAACGCGCATCGTCGATGCGCTTCAGATAGTCGAGAAGCGAACGGCGCTTGCTCACCATCGTCAGCAGCCCACGGCGGGAATGGTTATCCTTCTTGTGGGTCTTGAAGTGGTCGGTGAGGTAGTTGATGCGTTCCGTGAGGATCGCAACCTGGACTTCGGGTGAACCGGTGTCACCCGGCTTCGTGGCGAATTCCTTCACGAGAGCGACTTTACGCTCGGCGGTCATGGTCATTCGGTCATCTCCAAATCATTGGGTTACAGGTTGAACAAGCGCTTCGGCTTGAGCGATCCCTGCTCGATGAGGCCGATGCCGACGGGCTTTCCCCCGCTCGTCACCAGAACCGCATCTTCTGCGATGGGAGCATTCGCACCTCTGAGGAGGACGGGTTGTCCGAGCCTCAGGCGCCGGGCCTGATCCGCATCAATGGCCAGTGCCGGGATGCCGTCCAGCACGGTCTCGATGGGGAGCAAAGCCCCGTTTACGGCGTTTCCGCCGGGGGCCTTATGGCTGAGTTCCATAAGATTTTCCAGTGAAATCATGTGGGCTTCGGTGAAGGGCCCGACGGCCACACGGCGCAGCATGGAGACGTGGGCGGCGCTTCCCAGGGCGCGCCCCATGTCCCGGGCAAGCGAGCGGATGTAGGTGCCCTTGCCGCAGGTCACCTCGAAGGTGGCGTGGTCCGCCTCCGCCGCGACCAGCTTCAACTCCTCAATGAAGACGGGCCGGGCGGCGAGGTCCACCGCCTCTCCCGCCCGGGCGAGGTCATAGGCGCGCTCGCCATCGACCTTGATGGCCGAAAAGGCGGGGGGCGCCTGCATGATCTCGCCTGTGAAGCGGGGCAGGATCGACTCGATCTCGTCGCGGGACGGGCGCTTCGCGGAGGTTGCAGAAACCTCACCTTCGAGGTCGTCCGTCGTCCGCTCCTCGCCCCATTGGGCGGTGAAACGGTAGATTTTCCGGCCATCCATGGCGTGGGAGACGGTCTTGGTCGCCTCCCCCAGCGCGATCGGAAGAAGGCCGGAGGCGAGCGGGTCCAGCGTGCCGCCGTGGCCTGCCTTCTCGGCATTGAACAGGAAGCGTACCTTGCCGACCGCCTGGGTGGAGGTCATGCCATAAGGCTTGTCGAGGACGAGCCAGCCGTGGACGGGGTTTCTCTGCTTTTTCATCGTCTCTCAATGGCGTCACCCCGGCGAAGGCCGGGGTCCAGCTTCGGGCGGTGGCCACGCGGATGGAAAGCTGGATCCCGGCCTTCGCCGGGATGACGGCCTCAAGGGGGTTACTTCTTGTCCAAATCCCGCGCCACTTCCGGACTGCGCAGAAGTTCATCGATCTTGCCGGCATAATCCAGCGCGGTATCGACGCGGTAGCGGATCTCAGGCGTGAACTTCATCTCGAGCTTCGGCGCCACGAGGCCGCGAATGTAGCGCCGGTTGCGGTTCAGCGCCTCCAACAGGGCCTTTTCCTTGTTGGG
>NZ_JBIICB010000224.1:0-7221 GCF_044239095.1 Aestuariivirga sp.
ATCAGGACGTCTTGGCGCCGCCGGTGATGACGGTGACGGCGCGGCGGTTCTGCGACCAGCACTGTTCCGCATCGCACAGGGCGGCCGGGCGTTCCTTGCCATAGGCGATGGACGAAATGCGGTTTGCTTGCACGCCTTGCGCGATCAGAAACTCACGCGCAGCGGTCGCACGCCTTGCTGAAAGCGCGATGTTGTATTCGCGCGTGCCACGTTCGTCGGCATGGCCTTCGACCTGCACCACAACCGACGGGTATTGCTGCAGCCACTGGGCCTGCCGCCGGAGCGTTTCCTGGGCCTCGGCAGAGAGCGTCGACATGTCTTCCGTGAAGAACACACGGTCGCCCACGTTGACCGTGAAGTCCTGTTCCGATCCCGGAACCGCGGCGGCGCCGGGGCCAGTGCCCGCGGCAAGGTCGGTGTTCTTCTTCGAGCAGGCGCCCAGCGCCAATACGCAGCAGAAGGCCGCTGCCATCTTGAAACTCACGCGTCTGTTCATATCGATACTTCCCGTGTTGTGGTGATCCTGAAGCGGCCATTGCATCGCCTGCATCCGGCTGCTCCGCTGGTGAGGCCCCCCGGCCCCGTCATCAATTGAGTCTTGGCGACCATGCAGGATCCGATCCGAAACCTTGGATCGGCAGGCGCTGTTCATTGTAGCCCGTGATGTCGACCGACCAGAGCTGAGGCCCGCCGGTTTGGCCGCCTGTCTCACGGAAGAACATGATGACGCGGCTGTTTGGCGCCCAGGTGGGGCCCTCGTTGTGGAACCCTTCAGTAAGAATGCGCTCACCCGATCCGTCCGGCTTCATGACGCCGATCGCAAATTTGCCGCCACCCTGCTTGGTGAAGGCGATGTACTGTCCGTCAGGCGACCAGACCGGCGTTGAATAGCGGCCATTGCCGAAGCTGATTCGGGCCTGGCCCGATCCGTCGGCATTCATCACATAGATCTGCTGCGTGCCGCCCTGATCGGACTCGAAGGCGACGCGGCTGCCATCCGGCGAATAGGAGGGCGCAGTGTTGATGGCCGGCACATTGGTGAGCTGGCGCACGCTGCGCGAGCGAAGATCCAGTTCGTAGATATTGGAGTTGCCGCCATCCTGCAGGCTCATGATCACGCGCTGGCCATCGGGCGAGAAGCGCGGGGCGAAGCTCATGTTCGGGAATTCACCCACAATCTCACGCTGCTTGGTATCTATGTTCATGAGATAGACCCGGGGTTCGGCATTGCCGAATGACATGTAGGTGATCTCGTTGGTCGATGGCGAGAAGCGCGGCGTCAGCACCAGATCGCGGCCGTCGGTCAGCGAGCGCATGTTGAAGCCATCCTGGTCCATGATGGTCAGCCGCTTGACGCGCCGGTCCTTGGGGCCCTCCTCGGCCACGAACACGACCCGGGTGTCGAAGTAGCCGTCAATGCCGGTCATCGACTTGTAGATGATGTCGGAGATCATGTGCCCGATCCGGCGAGCGTTCTTGGGGCTCGTGGTGAACTGCTGGGCAGCGAGCTGCTGCTGGGTATTGACGTCCCAAAGCCTGAACTCGACCCGCATCTTTCCGCCCTCCATGAAGGCCTGGCCGGTGACCAGCGCCTTGGCCTGGATCTGCCGCCAGCTGGCGAAACTCGGCATCTGCTCGAAGCGCGAGATCTGTTCGATGAAGGTTGCCGGATCGAGCGGCGCGAAATAGCCCGAACGCCCGAGATTGTTTGTGATGACGCCCGAGATGGTGCTGCCCGCCTCCTCAGACCCGCCACCGGCGAGGAAGGGTGCGATCGCGATCGGCAGCGGATCGACCCGGCCGCCGGTGATGTCGATTTCGGTCTGGGCAAGCGCAACGCTTCCCGATCCGAAGAGCGAGAGAACCAGAAGCACCGCCGCAGCGATCCGGCGCAGTGAATGGAAGTGTGGGTCCCTGGATGTCATGATCTGGTCTTGTTCCATTTGCCCGTCACTGCGTCGGGGTCGCGTCGGCGAACATGTTGGGGTTGAAATTGAGAACGAGGTCCTTCCAGACGTCATACTGGTCCTGCGGAAGGAAATCATAGTTCTGGCAGCCGAGAATCGCCGCAACGGTAGAGCGCGCGGTCGTATCGAACAGGAAGTCGCCCGGTCCGTTCATCACCTCTGGATTGCCCGCGATCGAACCATCAGGGTTCATCTGGATGCGAACCTTGACGGTGATGTTACCCTCACGCGCACCGGGTGGAATGACCCAGCATTCACGGATGCGCTGCACGAAGGCGGAAATCGTCGTGGCGGAGAGCGACTGGTCCTTGCCCTGGAGGTCGCGCTCGCCGGGCGCGGGCTGGCCATCGGTCAAAGCCTCCGAAGCATCGGTCGTCTTCTCGTCGTTTTCCTTATCGAGCAGCGCGTCGGTGTTCAGCAATTCCTCAAGCTTGGCCGTATCGAGCTTTGCCGGTTTCTTCTCAGGCTTCTTCTCGGGCTTCTTGACAGGCTTGGGCGTCTCCTGGGCCTTCTTCGCGGGCTCCTCCTTCTTGGGGGGCGGCGGCTCCTCAAGCGCGTCCTTCACGAGCGCGGCCATGGCGTCGGGATCAGGAGGGGTAGGTTCCTCCTTCTTCACGTCTTCCTGTTTTGGTTCCGGCTCTGGCAGCGGCGGGGCTTTGGCCTCCTTGGCGGCCTTCCGTTCTTCATCCGCGACCTTCAGCGTCTCGTCGGTCTTCCTGACGACCTCGGCCTTCTTGGGCGCGGGAGCTTCGACGGGCTGCTTTGCGTCCTTTGCGGTGGCCATCAGCTTGTTGGCATCCGCGATGTTGGAAATGTCGACGGTGATCGCCTCGACCGGCATGACCTCGTGTTTCGGGTTCGGCAGCACCACGAGTGCAGCGGCGAGGATCGCCGCGTGCAGGCCGAGGGATACTGCAAGACTTCCCTTCATCGTCAGTTCTGGCCCTCGGGCGTCGGAAGCTGCGGAGCGGGCGCAACCGCCGTGGAGCCGCCACCCGGCAAGGTTTCAAGTCCGATCTTCTTGAAGCCGGCGCTGCTGATGGCGCCCAGAACCTCCGCGATAGGACCGTAGGACGCCGCGAGATCGCCCCGGACGCGGATTTCCTTTTCGGGATCAACCCCATAGAGCACCTGAAGCTTCTGGGCGAGGAGCTCCATGGTCATCGGCTCTTCCATGAGGAAGATGGAACCGTCAGGCTTGATCGACACGGAGAGCGGCTCAACCTGGCTGTTGAGCGGCTTCGCATCGGTCTTGGGGAGATCGATGGGCACGCCCACAGTCATCAGCGGCGCTGCCACCATGAACACGATCAGCAGCACGAGCATGACGTCGACGAGCGGCGTTACGTTGATCTCGCTGATGACACCCGCCGAAGAGCGCCGCCTGGCGTTCCGCCGCTGATATCCCCCTCGTGCGCCGCCTGTTGAAGCACCCATCTGCTACACCCGTTCGTCGAGCTGGCGTGAGATGATGGCGGAGAATTCATCCGCAAAATTCTCCAGCCTTCCGCCGATCTTGCCAGCGTCATTGGAGAACATGTTGAAGAAGATTGTCGCCGGTATGGCGGCAACGAGGCCGATTGCCGTGGCAAACAGCGCTTCCGCGATGCCGGGCGCCACGACGTTGAGGCTGGTGTTCTGAGAATTGGCAATCGCCTGGAAGGCCACCATGATGCCCCATACCGTGCCGAAGAGCCCGATGAAGGGCGCGGCCGAGCCGGTGGTGGCGAGGAACAGGAGGCGCGCCTCCACGTCATGCATTTCCTTCTGGATCTGCACGTCCATCACCTTCTCGATGCGCTTCTGAACACCCTGAAAGCCAGCGCGCATGGCGGCATCCTGGCTGCGCTTCCATTCGCGCATCGCCGCCATGAAGATGGCGGCAAGCCCGATATTGTTGCGGTTGCCCATGGACATGAACAGATCTTCGAGCGACTGGCCGGACCAGAAATACTGCTCGAAACGGTCATTGGCGGCGTTCATTTTCCGCACCGCAAAGAACTTCTCGATGATGATCGCCCAGCTCCACACCGAGGCGAGCATCAGGCCGAGCATGACGAGCTTGACCACCCAGCCCGCCTGCATGAACAGATGCCACAGCGAAACCTCGCCGCCCGGTACCGTCACTGCAAAAGCTATCATCCTGTCCTTCCATCACCACCGGGGCCCACTGCCTTGAGCCGCCGATGGCCATCCTGCCTGTCTCTTGTCGGAGAGACGTCAGTCAAAACATGCCAAATCTGTCGAAACTGCGGCGATTCGGGCTTTGAGCCACCCATGCGGCCGCAGTGCCCCGCCTGTAGGCCAGGACGTTATGGCACAGGACGTAATGATGGTTAAGGCTTTGTTACGGCTGGGGTTCGAGGGAGCCGCGCAAGCGGTGAGCCATGTCTGGGGGCAGCCTTCTGGGCCGTCCTGAACCATCCACCAGCGCCACAGTCACGTGAGCACGGAAGCAAGTGTTGCCATTCAGCATCACCTCTTGCCCGATTTCCACCCTTGCACCGCCCAAGTCGAGGAAGCGCGTGTGGACCTCCAGAAGGTCATCCAGCCGGGCGGGCTTGAGGAAATCGCAGGTCATGCGGCGGACGACGAAGACAACGCCGTTGAGTACCGATTGGTGGATGCCGAGGAGCCTCAGGCAATCTGACCGGGCGCGCTCGCAGAACACGACGTAGCGCGCATGATAGACGATGCCGCCGGCGTCTGTATCCTCGTAATAGACACGAATTGGCATGATGTGGATGCCATTTCGGATGCGGCCCGAGACATCCGGCCATGCAACGTCAGCCATTGCTCTCATCCAGCGGAAGGATGCCTTGGGTGATCTCCGGCCGTTGCGGGACGGCGAGCCCCATGTGACGAAATGCATGCGGCGTGAGCAAACGCCCACGCGGTGTCCGGTTCAGGAACCCCATTTGCAGCAAATAGGGCTCGACGATGTCTTCCAGCGCGTCGCGTGATTCGGAGAGGGAGGCGGCGATGGTGTCGATGCCGACCGGGCCGCCGCCGAAATTAAGGGCGATGCATTTCAGGTATCGGTGGTCGAGCGAGTCGAGGCCGCGGGAATCGACATCGAGGGCGGAAAGCGCCCGGTCGGCCAGAGGCTTGTCGATGACGTCCGCGCCTGCCACGGCGGCAAAATCACGCACGCGGCGGAGCAGCCTTCCGGCGATTCGCGGCGTGCCGCGGGCACGCCTGGCGATTTCGAGGGCACCCTCCTCGGCGATGCCCATCTGCATGACGCGGGCGCCGCGCTTGACGATGAGGAGGAGCTCCTCCTCATTGTAGAAGTCGAGGCGGACGGGGATGCCGAAACGGTCCCGCAAGGGGGTGGTGAGGAGGCCCGTGCGGGTGGTGGCGCCGACGAGGGTGAACTTGGCGAGATCGATCTTGACCGAGCGCGCGGCGGGGCCCTCGCCGATGATGAGGTCGAGCTGGAAATCCTCCATCGCAGGGTAGAGCACTTCCTCCACCGCCGGGTTGAGGCGGTGGATCTCGTCAATGAACAGCACGTCGCGCTCTTCGAGGTTGGTGAGCAACGCCGCAAGGTCACCCGCCTTGGCGATGATGGGGCCGGAGGTGGCCTTGAAGTTGACGCCAAGCTCCCGCGACATGATCTGGGCCAGTGTTGTCTTGCCGAGGCCCGGGGGGCCTGCGAAGAGCACATGGTCCAGCGCCTCGCCCCGGGCCTTGGCGGCCTCGATGAAGATGCGGAGGTTCTGCTTGGCCTTGGACTGGCCGATGAATTCCTCCAGCCGCTGGGGCCTCAGATGCGTGTCGATCGCGTCTTCGGGCGTCTTCTCGCGGCTGATGACGGGGTTGATCATGCCAGCGCCAGCTCTTTCAGCGCCAGGCGGATGAGCTTTTCGGTTGGCTGGTCATCGCCTGCCTTGCGCATGGCGGCGGAGACGGCGGCACCGGCCTGCGCCTGGCCATAGCCGAGGTTGACGAGGGCGGAGACAGCGTCCGCCGCCGCCGTGGGCCGGGGCGCGTCGATTTCGGCGGCGAGCTTGGTCAGCGACTGGTCAAGGGGGGCGAAGGCCGGGGTCTTGTCCTTCAGTTCCAGCACGATGCGCTCGGCGAGTTTCTTGCCGACGCCATTGGCGCGGCCGATCATCGCCTTGTCCTGCATCGCAATCGCGTTACCGATTTCGGCGGTGGAGAGGGTGGAGAGGATGGCGAGCGCCACCTTGGTGCCTACCCCCTGCACGGATTGCAGAAGGCGAAACCATTCGCGCTCGCTGACGCTGGCGAAGCCCACGAGGCGGATCATGTCCTGGGAGACCAGCATCTCGGTGTGGATTTCGGCGAATTCGCCGGGGCCCGGAAGCGCCGAGAGCGTCCTTGACGAACAGGCGACGTGATAGCCAACGCCGTTGACGTCGATCACCAGCCAGTCGGCGCCCGTGGCATCGATGCGGCCTTTGAGTTTTGCAATCATCGGACCTTCATTTCTCCCGTCATCCCGGCGAAGGCCGGGATCCAGCTTCCGGCGCCCGCACGAACTGACACAAAGCTGGATCCCGGCCTTCGCCGGGATGACGCCAAGGAGGGGGTGTTGTGCTCGCGCCGGGATGACACCATGAAGGAGGTAACTGCTGCCAAAGAACAAGTCAAGAACGAGCCAGCATCTCGGCCAGCCGTTGCGAGCCGCGGTAGTGGGCGTGGCAGATGGCGACCGCCAGTGCATCGGTCGAATCCGCGGTGCGCATGCGGGCCTTGGGGAGGAGAAGCTTCACCATGTGTTTCACCTGGTCCTTTTCGGCGTGGCCGGCACCCACCACCGCCTTCTTGACGGTGTTGGGAGCATATTCGGCAACGGGCAGCTTCAGCATGGCGGGCGCCAGCATGAGGACGCCGCGAGCCTGCCCGAGCTTGAGCGTGGCGCGGGCATCGGTGTTGACGAAGGTCTCCTCCACGGCGGCCTCGTCCGGTTCAAATTCGCGAAGCACGTCGATGAGCTGGGCGTGGAGTTGGAGGAGGCGCTCTGCCAGCGGCTTGTCGCCATCCGAATGGAGCGCGCCATCGGCCACATAGGTGAGGCGCGAGCCCTCCTGCCCGATGATGCCCCAGCCGGTGTTTCGCAAGCCCGGGTCGATGCCGATGATTCTGATCATGCTGTTAGTCTAGTGGATTGACTCCAACGTTTGGAACCCACGGTTCCGAGCTGCGATGATATCGCCAGGGTTGGCTTTCCATGCGAAGGGTTTGGGACTGGAGGCGTTGTATTCGCGGATGAAGCGGTTGATGG
>NZ_JBIICB010000018.1:0-28214 GCF_044239095.1 Aestuariivirga sp.
ACCCCGGACGCAACGGACCAATAGACTGTCCAGAGCAGGGCGAGAAGCAGAACGGCTGCCAAGGGCAGCAACATACGCCAAGATCGGAGGGGAGAATTCAGCATTTGATCTCAGGGCATTATTCGCGTTAGTCAGAAGCTCATCATGAAGCAGTTCTGGATTTTTGGCTATGGCTCGCTCATGTGGCGGCCCGGGTTTGATTTTCTGCATAGCGAACCGGCCCTGGTTCATGGCCATCACCGCCGTCTCTGTGTCTATTCTTACGTGCACCGCGGAACGCCTGAACAGCCTGGACTGGTTCTCGGCCTCGACCGTGGCGGGTCTTGTCACGGCATGGCGTTCCAGATCGCCCCCCAATGCTGGGAGGAGACAATCGCCTACCTCCGCGCCCGCGAACAGGTAACATCGGTCTATGTCGAAATGCGCAAGACCATAAGGCTACTCTCCAGCGGCGCCATCACCGACGCCACGACATATGTCGTGGACAGGAACCATGTCCAGTACGCAGGCGCACTTGGTGAAAACGCACTGATGGAGCATGTATCGCGTGGGCAGGGCATCTCCGGCCGATGCATCGACTATGTCCAGAATACAGTCGAGCACCTCAGAGCCATGAAGATCTATGATCCGACACTGGAATGCCTGGCCCGGAGACTTGCACCTCAGGCAGCGAGCAGGTCCAGCTGAACGGGTCTTGCATAAGGCCTGGGTTCGGCCATGGCCGGAGGCTCCGCACTCACGGCTGCCAGAAGATCGGCCAGAACCTGTTCCGCACCCTCCTCATCCCGGGCAATGAGGTGGACGTGGATCTCTTCCTCTCCGGGCCAGTCTTCACCGGCATGCGCGCCGCATGAGGTCCCCTGAGCATGAAAGCGCCCGACTGAAACCGCCTGCCGCATTCCGCCCTTCACACTGACGATGACGAACACAGCGCCAGCGACGGGCGGACAAAGATCGCGGCGATAGATCGAGTGGATGTAGCTCCGGCCAGATGCGCCGCGCCAATACCAGAAGCGTTCACCAAGGCCTGGATCCTCGGGCAGAATGGCGGTCAGGGGGTGGCCTTGCAGCATGAGAACAAATATAGAACAAGCATTATTCTTGTCAAGCTCGATCAGCTACACTTGGAAAACCCGCATGACAGACACGTGGCACAGCCTTCCTGGAACATGAGTGACTGCCCGCCGCAACGTGGACATGACACACGCCGCTCGCCGTCCCTTTCGGCGACGGCGAAGCGTTCTTCGGCTCCCTGTTCCAGAATTCCCGCTTCGATCATGTGACGCTCGATCACCCCGCCAATCGCTGCCAGCAGGCTTGGCACGTAGTGCCCGCCCATCCATTGTCCACCGCGTGGGTCGAATACCGCCTTGAGCTCTTCCACGACGAACGAGACGTCACCACCGCGACGAAACACGGCGGAGATCATGCGCGTGAGCGCAACGGTCCAGGCATAATGCTCCATATTCTTGGAGTTAATGAAGATCTCGAACGGCCGGCGGCGCCCATCCTCCATGATGTCGTTGATCGTGATGTAGATGGCATGATCCGAATCAGGCCATTTGAGCTTGTAGGAAAATCCGCCCAACACCTCTTCCCGCGCGCGGGGAGAGTGCTGGCTCGCCTTCTCCTCCGGGAGAGGTAGCGTGCTCGAGAGGACAGATCCGGTGACGCTGTTTGGCCGAAAGGTCGTACAGCCCTTCAAGCCGAGATCATAGGCTTCCTCATAAACCGTCTTGAAGGCATCGAAGGCAAAATCGACGGGGATATTGACGGTCTTCGAGATCGAACTGTCGACATGCTTCTGAACGGCTGCCTGCATGGCAAGGTGCGCGGACGGCGCGAGCTGGTCCGCGGTGATGATAGAGGCGGGAAGCGGTGCATCGTCACCCTTCATCTGCCACCACAGCGCGGCGGCATAGTCCGTTACGTTCTCGGTGCGGGATGAATCATCGGCCTGCAAAATCTTGCGTCCATAACGAATACTGAAGATCGGTTCGATACCGCTTGAAACATTGCCGGCCAGAAGCGAAATGGTTCCCGTCGGCGCGATCGAGGTGAGAAGTCCATTGCGAATGCCGTGGCGTTCGATTTCCGCCCCCAGATGAGGTGACAACCTTGCCGCATGGCCGGTTCGACCGAACCGCTCGCGATCGAAAAGCGGGAAGGGGCCACGCTCGCGCGCAAGTCCAATGCTTGCCTCGTAGGCAGCCTGCTCGATCACCCCCATCCAGCCTGATGCTGCCGAGGCTGCCTCGGGCGAGCCATAGGTTAACCCCACCATGGCCAATGCATCCGCCAGCCCCGTGATGCCGAGCCCGATCCGCCGCTTGGCAAAAGCTTCTTCCCGTTGCTGTGGCAACGGATAGTTTGACACGTCGATGACGTTATCCATGAAGCGCACGGCGACCGCTGCAGTCTCGGCGAGACTTGCTGTATCGAGCCCTGCCTCCGTGCCGAACGGGTCAACCACGAAGCGGGTAAGATTGAGCGAACCCAGAAGGCATGCGCCGTAGGGCGGAAGGGGCTGTTCCCCGCAAGGATTGGTGCTGCCGATTGTTTCGCAATAGCCAAGATTGTTATCGCTATTGACGCGGTCGATGAAGATCACCCCTGGCTCGGCATAGTCATAGGTCGCCTGCATGATCTGATCCCAAAGCCGCGTTGCGGGTACTTCTCGGAAGGTACGTCCCTCGAAGACTAGCGGCCAGCCTTCACCTGCCTTGACTGCTTGCATGAAGCGGTCCGTGACGAGAACCGAGAGATTGAAATTGCGAAGCCGCCCCGCCTGCCGCTTGGCCGCGATGAAGTCCTCGATGTCCGGATGGTCGCAGCGCATGGTTGCCATCATCGCTCCCCGGCGCATCCCGGCGGACATGATGGTCTTGCACATGGCATCCCACACATCCATGAAGCTGATTGGCCCGGAGGCATCGGCTCCAACCCCCCTCACTTTTGCTCCGCGCGGCCGGATGGTCGAAAAGTCATGCCCAATGCCGCCGCCTTGCTGCATGGTCAGTGCGGCTTCCTTGAGTTGGGTGAATATGCCGTCGAGAGAATCGGGAATCAGACCCATGACGAAGCAATTGAATAACGTCACCTGCCGGCCTGTGCCGGCCCCTGCGAGGATGCGGCCCGCAGGCAGAAACCGGTAGCCCTGCAGAATGCGGTAGAAGGCGTCAGCCCAGTCTTTCCGTTCACCGGTCTGTTCAGCCTCGGCTATCGCGCCGGCCACGCGCCGCCAGCTATCCTCAATCGTCTGTTCGGCGCCAGACCCCGAGGCCGGCTTGAACCTGTACTTCATGTCCCAGATGTCATGGGAAATCGGATCAAAGGGGGGACGGCTTGCACTTTCCATCTCTGAAACCTCCGGTGGTAGCAGGATGTTAGTGGGTCAAGGACCAGAAGTCGAGTGTTTGTTCTCTATTTGTACGCAAGTCCGCGCTGACGAGCCTCCCCCACCAATGCAGCAGTCTCGGGTTCGATCGCATTCTCAAGGCGAGACTGAAACTCTCTGCGGCCAAGACCCGCCGGAATTGGCGGAAGAAACGAGATTACAATCGTTCCTGGCCGCCTGAGAAACTGCCGCCGCGGCCAGAAGAGTCCCGAGTTCAAGGCAAATGGCACGCACGGTACTGAAAGCCTGCCATAGACCGCGGCCGCGCCCGGCTTGTAATCGGGCGGATCATCCGGCGCGCGCCTGGTCCCCTCCGGCATGATCACGACCTGCCTGCCGTCGGCCACTGCCCGCACGGACTTGTCGATGAGCGCGCGCAATGCCTGTGTTCCCGCGGAACGCTCGACCGGGATCATGCGGAACTTGTAGATGAACCATCCGAAGAACGGGATGAATGTCAGTTCCTTCTTCAGGACAACCGCCGGATCGTCGAGCAATGGAAGGATGGCGAAGGTCTCCCAGAAGGACTGATGCTTTCCTGCCACCAGACACGGACCCTGGGGGATGTTGGACGCCCCCCTCACCTCCATGCTGATTCCGGCGATCACCCGCAGCCAGAACAGTGAGGATCGTGCCCAGGTTTGAAGCGCGCGGATCGACCACTTGCGGGGTGTGAAGAAAAAGACGGATCCCAGCACCAGAAACAGCACGAGGTTGAGATAGAAAACCAGATTGAACAGCGCCGAGCGAAAATGGATCACGTGACCACCCCAAGCCGACGCATCAGCGTCACCCTTGCCGTGATCAGGCAGATTAGGGTCGCAGCCACAGGAACGGCAAAGAGAAACAGATAGCTCCAGACGGCGGTTTCAGGTGCGGAAAACAGCAGGCTACGGCTTGCTGCCGCCATTCCACCACCGCCCGACACGCCCAGCAGAAGGAACGTCAGCAGCCCTAGTCCGACACCAATGAAGCCGGAGAGCATGCCCGTCCTCAGGAACCGGCCGTCAATCTGGCGCGCGATGTAGCTGTCCCGAGCGCCCACGAGGTGCAGCAGATCGACGATTGGCCTGTTGGCCTGCAGCACCGCACGCGTAGCAAAGATGACGATGGCAATCGCAGAGACGGAAATCAGGAGGAGGATCGCATAGGAGAGAACAGACAAGGCGCGGGCCATGCGCGTCAGTTCCGCTTCCCACTTCCGGTGCGTATCAAGGCGCGCGCCCTTGGCTGCCGAGATCGCCGTTGCGAGAGCCTCGGCATTGAGTGGCCGGTCGGGATCGATCATGACACGGATCAATCGCGGCACGGGCAACCCTTCGAGGGCTCGCGTCCCAAGCCATGGCTCTAGCAGCTTCGCGCCGGCTTCATTCGGCAGCGCCTCGGCCTTCAGGACGCCGGGAAAGCCGGATGCGATAGTCTGTGCCTTGGCCACTTCGGCATCAATGTCGGCGTCGCGCACGTGAGCCACCTGAATGGTCATTTCCTGCGACAGACCGCTCGTCCAGCTTGTCACCGCACGCTCCACCAGAATCAGTGCGCCGATGGCGAGGCAAGCAAGGTAGCTCATCACTGCCATGGTGACCGTCAGCGAGCGAAGGGATGCGACATTGGAGGGAATGATCGAACCGGGCTTCATTGCAGGCTGAGTAACCCCTCCTCGAGATTCAGGACTGGCCGCTCGGCCTGCCTTACAAGGTCTCGGTCATGGGTTGCGATCAACATGGTTGTTCCAAGCCGGTTGAGTTCCAGAAAGAGATGGAGAAGCCGTTTGGCGAGCAGGGGATCAACGTTTCCTGTTGGCTCGTCGGCAAGCAAGAGCTGCGGCTTGGCGATGACCGCCCGCGCGATTGCCGCACGCTGCTTTTCGCCACCAGAAAGAACTGGCGGCAAGGAGGATGACTTCTCGGCAAGCCCGACCCAGTCCAGAAGATCCATAACATCGCGGCGGTAGCTGGCTTCCGCCTTGCCGGCCACCCGCAGCGGCAGGGCTACGTTATCATAGGTCGAGAGGTGATCGAGAAGGCGAAATTCCTGAAACACAACGCCTATTCGACGCCGGATCGGCGGAAGCCTGTGGTGGCTCAGGCTCCCGACATCCTCTCCGAAGATTTCGAGGTGGCCCCGGGTTGGCTTGAGCGCCAGAAACAAAAGCTTTAGCAACGAAGATTTTCCAGCACCCGAGGAGCCAGTCAGGAAGAAGAAGTCGCCTGGCAGCATTGAGAAGGTGACGCCCTTCAGGACTTCCGGACCATCCCCATACCGTAGCCCCACATTCTCAAGCTGCAGCACAGCAACGCTCTCCTGTTCACAGGACCATTTAAGCAATCGAACTTTAACGAGCCATTAACCCTAACTGGACTTAATCTGTAACCAAGACGAGCACTATCCGCCAATGTGAACGAACCATATCACCCTCTCATGATCACACACTGCCCGTCCTGCAAAGACCTCATTAACCTACAGGCCCACAACAGCCATGAAGGCGGTGGGATGGCCTATTGCCCCTCCTGCGGCCATGGCTGGATTGAGGCCATGGCAATCGAGATCTCACCCGATCCCGTCCGACCGATCCAGAGCTTCAACCGGCCCGGCGACGCACCCGACGTCGAGGTACGGAAGATCGTATCTGCAAGCCTTCTGGCGCAGGAAACCTTCGAGATCCGACGCCGGCGCCGGCGCACGGCGATGGCGGCTTGGGTGGGACTTGCCGCGCTTGGGCTCACGCCCGCCGCCGTCGCCGTCGCCATGCCCGAAAGGGTGGTCGCCACCGCACCAGCGGCGATCGCTTTCTATGACTGGATCGGCCGGGAGGTGAATATCTACGGCCTCGAAATCAGGGAGATCGAACTGCAGCACCTGCAGGTTGGCGATCAGAGAATGATCGCGGTCAAGGGCGAATTCGTCAATGTGTCGGAGACGGAAAGAAGAATTCCTTGGCTGAGGTTTGCCCTGCGTGATCGTTCGAACCAAGAAGTTTATCAGTGGCAGCTTGATACTGAGTCCAGGCCATTGAAGCCGGGAGAAGCGAAGAGTTTCTTCACCCGTATCGCTTCACCGCCACAAGCTGCTGAAGCCGTCGAAATTCGGTTTGCCCGGGCGGATGAAATAGGCTCAAATATCTCCCCATGAGCGAGATTGAGATCGACGGACATCGAATCGGGGTTCTGTTTTCAGAGGCCGACATTGCAACTCGCGTTAAGGCAATTGCCGAATCAATTGCGGCACGTGATCCCACCAATCTTCTCGTCGTTCCCATCCTGAAAGGGAGTTTTGTCTTCGCGGCGGATCTGATCAGGGCCATGCATCATGCAGGCTTGTCCCCCGAAGTCGACTTCATGATCCTGTCAAGTTACCGCAAGTCGACGAGATCCTCTGGTCAGGTCACCGTGCTGCGCGATATCGAGACAGATGTACGAGGGCGCGACGTACTGCTGATCGACGACATTCTCGAATCGGGACGAACACTGGCATTTGCCAAGGATCTCCTTTCGGCCCGCGGCGCAAAGGCCACATTCACGGCTGTCCTGCTCCACAAGCCAGGTCATCTGGCGGCTCATATCACCGCCGATTTTGAAGGATTCACCTGCCCGGACAAGTTTGTGGTCGGCTATGGCATGGACATGGCGCACCAATTCCGGGAATTGCCTTTCGTGGGCCATGTCATGCCAGCCGGGGTGTCCTCAACCCAGCCCAAGACCTAGGAAGAAGCCTGAAACCGCAACAATTGCGCCGAGAAGAAAGCCGATCAATCCCGAAAGAAAGGCGTTGCCTGCCTCGATCTCGCTACGGTCCATGCGGAGCTGTAGTGCCGCACGCAAGGCAAACCATTCGAGCTCATGCCGCGGCATCAGCCTGATGCCCTCCAGTACCTTCTCTGTCATGGCCTGATCCTCATCCTGAGAATCACGGACAGCAATTGCCGTGCCAAAGAAGCGTGGCCTTTTAGGTTAGGATAAAACGAAACCAGAACAAGAGAAAGGTCGATACCAGAATTGTTCCCAGTATCATCATAGCTGTGCCGAACACCCCTGCCTTGCCCCTTGCAGGCGGTGTGAAGACAAGCTCCAGGGCATCGGCACGATCCTCGCCCGTTGGTTCAAAAGGCAATGGTGAAAGGGCGTCCGCGCCCGCAGGCTCACCCCACGCAAAATTGTTCGGCGAATCAGGCTGATCAAATTCCTTGAGAACTCCGCGGGTGCTCATATGGCACGCAAGCGCCATCGCGGCCTCAGCCGGCAAATGAGGCGAAGACACTGCCAGCATATCAGCATCTTCGCGGCGGGACAGCAGTTCCCACACCTGAAGCGGATCGCCAGCACGTTCCATGAGGTGTCTTTCGGATGCCGCGTCCTGCGTGCGCCAGTCACTCCGCTTGCCGAGGTCACGGATCAGTTCCCCATGTGAAAGGCTGGCGGCAGCGTTACTCCGATCCATCGCCGCTACTGATCCAGTTCGTCCGGATATCCTCCTTCCTGACGTAATTCACCTGTTGCAGAAGCACGTGCCGCACAAGATCGGCGCCGATACGCGCATTGGATTCCGCGGCAATCGCCGCCGTGATTTCCTCAAGGTCCTTACTCTTCAGCCTGCGGAAATCCACATCGGTTCTGGAAAAGACCACGCGGAAGGCAGCATCCACGAGAAAGGGTAACGGATCGAGCTTCCGTTCGGCAAGCAATCCCCGGTCGACCGCGAACGACAGCTGAAGGATCAGATAACCTGAGACATCACCGTCTCGCATGATCGGGACACTGGTCATCTCGGACTTCAGTTCCTCGACACCAAGGTCAGGTTCTGCAGATACCGTGCCGCTCGCGCTGTTGCTGGCGAGATAGACCGACCCATAGGTCGCTCCCGCCGTAACGAGGATCACCCAGACACCTATCGCGACCAGCTTGAGCATATTGTCCGGTCTCAGCGAAGTGAATAGCGGCTTCGGGAATAGGTACCGTCTGAATCAGCGTCGCGAAGCCCTCCAATGATGATGTCGCTGAGTTCCCCGACTGCGCCAATATGCAGTTTCAGCAAAGCAGAGTTTTCGCGAAGTGCTTCCGACAACCGCTGCAGAAGGCTCCTGCAGGCGTTCGCAGTGCAATGCGGCTCCTCCAAACGCTGCGCCGCCATGAGTTCGCGCAGGCAGTGGTTCTTCCTGTCCGTAAACCCGGCATGGTGCGTGATACGGCGCTCCACCAGAACCGCATTCTCTTCCTCGACCACCTCGATGAGCTTTAGAAGAGTTGGAATGAGCGCTGAAGCGGGTACCGGTCGGCTTATCGCGGCATCATACGTCATCGCAACACCTACAATCAGCCTGAGAAAGCTTCGATCTCGTCTGTCGCAAAATATGGCCAGCCGCCCTGAGACGACCCGTCACGGTCATTGCCCGCCGAAAGCGTCTCCGCAATGCCGATCCCTCCGGAGCCGGCATAAAGCCCTGCAAGCTGATCTGCTGCCAGGGATCGCCAAATTCCCGCTGAGGGTCCGGCACCATAGGCCCCTGACTCGGACGCGGGCAGCAGTGACTCCAGCAAATTGCGCAAGACCATCCGCTCGAAATCAACATATGCCCCTGGCGCTGATGCACCAGAATGATTGGCCAATCTGTCCGGGAGTTCTGAAACAGCAGATCCAACGGATACGCTGGAGCCTGACTCGCGGTTAGCCGCCCTGTCCAAGAGGCCCGCAAAGTCCTGCGAAATGGCATCCTCACCCTTCATTGATTGAAGTTTCGCCGTGGCGGTGCTTACCCGCGCCGGGTCGGCGCTTCGCATGACGTCAACAATCAAATCTGATGGAATTGCCACAGCCATCTCACCAACTCCGGATTATTCCCAGGCCTTCATGACACCACACGACCCTTGCCGGAAGCTTTTGGCCCGGCCGTGCAAGCCGCTTCCTGTGCCTGCATCTCGACCGACTTGCGTTCTGCCGAAGCCCGCTCCTGCTTGAAGGCACAGGATGCGATCTTCTCCCGCGCTTTCGCGGAGAGAAGTCTCTGCCTGAGGCTCTCAGCCTCTTCCAGAACACTCTTCAGTTCCAAATCTCTTGCGGCGAGGTTGCGGAGAATGACGGGCGTGGATGCCGTGCCGGCGGTTCCGGCAATCGTCGCCAGTCTATCGATTTCCACAATTGCGCCTTCGAGAACGGAAGCTCTCGTATTCTTTCGGACGAGTGCTGCCTCGAGGATCTCCACCATCTTGCCCTGTGCCACTGCAAGGCGCTGGAGACGTTTCTGCCGTTGCATCAGAAACCACCGCGCAAAAGCCAGGACTGATAGGAGCCAGTGAAGATGAGGATCCAATCGATCCAGATCATGTAGAACAGCAGGAAGCCTCCAAGTATCACCACACCCGTCGTTGCGTGATAAACTGACAGGTGTTGTGCAAATCGGTTCCCCATGCCAAGGGCGACGTTCACGATGACGCCGTAGACAAGGAAAGGTGACGCAAGACGCAAGGCCAACATCGACGTTTCGCTTATGACATTGACCATGCTGATCATGAGTGCGCTGATCGCTGGCGATTCACCGGGCACGATCACCGTATAGGACTCCATGATCGCGATCATCAGTTCCACATGCAGTCCCATTGCGAAAACGATCATCACCGCTGCCGAGGAAACAAGGGTGGCAAGCGGCGAACCAGTGTCGCCCTCCTCCAGTGGGACGCCGGGAATACCCGCAAGACCGATGAAGTTGGAGATGGCAGTCGCTGAAAACTGAAGTGCGAGAAAGAAGAAGCGCGCCATGAGCCCAATTGCTGAACCCGTCAGCGTTTCCCAGAGGATCATGTAGGGATGTTGCTCTTCTGCGAGCCTCCTCAGTCCGCTTGTCACCTCGTCAAGAAGATAGGGAGAGAGCGCTGCCGTCAGAGCCATAGCTCCGAATAATCTCACATGCACGGGAACGCGTGGACTTGAAAAGCCCGGGGCGAAGAGAAGGCAGCCGCCGATTCGGCAGAACAGCAGGAAGAGCGCGAACAGATGGACCTCAAGATTCTCCATCAGGAGAGCGAAGCCATCACATCGAGCTTGATGCCCTTGGATATCTCGATGTGCGACAGAACTGGCAATGTCGGAAAGAGCCGGTCCACGATGAGGCGCACGTAAGGCCGCGCCTCTGGTGCAGTCACGAGAGCGAACTGATCACCACGCTCCAGCAATGACTTAACAGCTGACGTCAGCTCGGATGCGAACTGTTCGATGAGGCGAGGATCGATATCGAACTCCACGACGTCGCCCTTCGCATCCCGCTTGAGGCTCTGCAAGAAAGTTACGTCCCAGCGGTTGCCAAGACGGACGATCCTCAGGGTCCCCTCCTGTGCGAGATCACCACAAATCTGCTGCGCGAGCCGAAGCCTCACATGCTCCACGATCAACTCCGGCTTCCGCAAGTAGGGCGCTACCTCAGCGACAGCTTCAAGTATGAGGTGCAGGTTGCGGATCGACACTCTTTCGGAAAGGAGTAGTTTGAGAATTGCCTGAAATCCGGAGAAGGAAAGAAGCGATGGGCATGTCTCGTCGAGCAACCTCTTGTACTCAGGATCCAGCCTATCGGTCAGGCCCCGCAAGTCCTTGTAGGACATGAGGTTACCCAGATTATTGCGGATCACTTCGGAAAGATGTGTCAGCATGACCGACATCGGATCAACAGGTATGTGACCAGCCGCCCTCAGCTCAGCCGCAAACACGTCAGGATACCAATAGGCTTCCATGCCAAAGGCCGGCTCCCTGACTTCGTCACCGGGAAGTGCTGGCTTGGGCTTGCCGCCCGGTATGACGAGGAGTTCACCAACCCGCAGCTCGAAGGCCGCAGCTGTGGTGCCGTGGATCCTTATGCCGTAACTCCGCGCAGGGATCAGGAGGTCGTCGCTCAGCCGGATGTCAGGAATCACGAAGCCGAATTCCTGGGCAAAGCGTCTGCGCATCTTTGCAACGCGATGCGCCAGTTCACCATGTGCGACAAGCATTGCTGCCGAAATCTGACGGCCAAGGCGAAGTTCGATCTCGGCGGTGCGCAGGAGCTCCTTCACCGAGTTACGCTCGTCCTCCTGCCGGGTTGCTTCCTCCTCGCGGATCTTCTCCTCTGCTGCATGACGGACCCGCGCAGTCTGCCGGTTGATTGCAGCAGCACCGCCAATCAACATGACTGACAGTACCGCGAAGGGGAAGAACGGAAGCCCTGGAACAAGCGCAAGAATTGCCAGCAATCCCCCCGCAACCAGCAGAGCACGCGGAAAAGCGCCCAGCTGCAGAAAGATCGTCTCCTGTGCGGCGCCCCGGTTACCCCCCTTGGAAACCAGCAGGCCAGCAGCAAGCGAGACGATCAGCGCCGGGATCTGTGTCACCAGCCCATCGCCAACAGAGAGCTGGACATAGGTATCAGCCGACTCTGAGAAGCTCATCCCGTGCCGGAACATGCCTATGATGATGCCACCAACGATGTTGACACCGGTGATGATGATGCCTGCGATCGCATCTCCCCGGACGAACTTCGAGGCTCCGTCCATTGATCCGAAGAAGGAGCTCTCCTGCTCGAGCTCGGCCCTTCGGCGGCGTGCTTCCTTTTCGTCGATCAGACCGGCAGACAGGTCCGCGTCGATCGCCATTTGCTTTCCCGGGATGGCGTCCAGCGTGAACCGCGCTCCCACTTCTGCAATGCGGGTGGCGCCCTTGGTGATGACGATGAAGTTGATGGTGATCAGAATCAGGAAGACGATAAGCCCAATAACGAAATCGCCACTCATGACAAGCTTCGAGAACCCACCCACCATATGGCCAGCAGCATTCGGGCCCTCATGCCCATGGGCGAGAATTAGCCGCGTGGTTGCCACGTTGAGCGACAGGCGCAACATCGTGGCGATCAGAAGAACCGTCGGAAATGCGGAGAAGTCGAGTGGCCTGGGAATCCACAGTGCCACCATCAATATCACCACTGACAGTGTAATTGAGAGTGCCAGGCCCATATCCAGAAGGAAAGGCGGTATGGGCAGAAACAAGACAATCAGAATTGCGACAATACCAATCGCAAACCCGATGTCTCGATTTCCGCCCAGCCGTATCGAATTCTCAACCGGCTTGCCGCGGGTGACGTCAGACATTACTCATTCCTTCATGAGCAGGGCATCCTCCCTGCAAAATTCAGAATCCTGTTTCAATATGCTGATAGACCTGCTCGGTAAAGCTCATGAGCTGGGCGGCGGCTACAGGCGCAAGGAGCAGCAAGGCCGCGAAGATGGCGAGTATCTTGGGTACGAATGTGAGTGTCGCTTCCTGCACCTGTGTGAGTGCCTGAAGAAGCGCGATGGCGACGCCCACCAGGGTTGCCGCCCCAACGGCCGGCCCCGAACCCACGATGACCGCCCAAATAGCATCCTGCACGAGTTTGAGGGCGTCCGCTTCGTTCATGGCTCAGTAATCCTGTAGCCGAGGGAGAGATCAAGTCTGGTCCCGTCCTCCAGTATGGCGACGGGTCCGCTCTTGCCGATCTCAATGGCACTGACCAAACCCGCTTTCCCGCCGTTAAGGCTGCTCAACTCCTTGCCGACCATGGACGCTGCAACAGCGGCCGCTGACGATGAAACAAGCTGATCCAGCTTGTCGTTCAGTTTGATTGATTGTTCGACGTTGGAAAATGACGCCAGTTGCGCAAGCGTCTGGGAAGGATCATTCGGTTTCGTTGGATCCTGGTTCTTCATTGAGGCGATGAAAAGCCGCAGAAAGGCGCCATAGTCGAGGTTTGCCTTTGCCGCGTCTGACCCTGCTTGCCGAACCGGTCCGGAGCCTGAGACGACGGGTGTAGTGTTCACCATCAAGCAGCCTCGTCGCTTTGTGCTGGGGACTGGGCGGCATCCTGCCGGGTGCCAAAGCAGCATCTGAGAAGTTTCAGCGCATCGAAGTACCGGCCTTCGCTGACTTTCCGGTCCGCGAGGTCAATCTGCTTCTTGACGTACTCGTCGCTGGCGTTTTGACGTGTTCTGAAGGACATGTGCTTGTAGAGCTCGGCAGTCATTCCCGCGTTAGCGGGATCCATGATCATGCTTTGAACGACGAAATAGAGCTGCCGCTCAGGCGTGACGGCCTCTTCTGCGTGCATGACGTGGTTCTCGAGCAGAAACGTCACATCGTTCAGGAATTCAAGCGATGTGCGGCGGTCAACTCTCAGAACTGCGCCGTTTACGTAGAGCTTCTCTCCGCGCTTGAGATGTATGAACATGCTAGTGCCTTCCCAATCCTTTTCTGATCGCATCCGAGATCTCGATCAGAGCGGAGAAATCGTCCTCGCTCCCGTCGCGGATCTCCTCGGTTCGGCGCAGGACCCAGATTCCGATCGATATCAGGCGTGCCTTGAGTGAATCCGGAAGGCCGTTCCCACTGTCTGACAGATCCTCCAGAAGGAGGGTCCATAGCCGATTGACGAAGAGGAGGGCCTCAACGGACTGACGCGAGCCACGACCCGCAAGCTGGGCTGACTGCAACAGCTCTATCGCTTTATCGAAGGCACGCCTCTCGTTGTCCCGGATCTGTTCGGTGGTGTCCTCGAGCATGAGGCGGTAGGTTGCTTCATACATATGGCGTCGTTCCTCATTTCGTCTCGCATCTCGTCAGATGTAGGAGAGCAGGCTCAGTCGATTGATTCTTCCGGTGACGGCGTAGGACGTCTCAAGCTGCGCCATGAGAACGTTGATGCGTGTTGCGGCCTCATAGGCGTCCACGCCTTCGAGGCTGCGGATTGCGGAGTTGAAATCCGTTCTTTCCTTCTCTAGTGCCTCGCTTGCGAGTTTTAGGCGAGCCTGGCCCGCGCCGATCCTGGCCTGCTCTGAACCGATCTGCAGTTGTGCTTCTGAAATGCGGGCCATCGCCCGGTCTGCGACCGCCCGAAAGGCATCCTTGCCGATGCTACTGTTGCCGAGCATCTCCACCATGGAGAATGCTTGCGCCAGCGCCCTCGCAAAGGGCCGGTCTGCGGTCGTCTGCAAATCGATCGCAGGACCTGTGCCCAGTCGAAACTGCATGTCTTCGCTCGAAGCTGCAGACCAGGTTGATCTCCAATCCGTGTCTTCAAACAGGCTTGAGAATGCTCCATCCAGAAAGCCTTCGATGTCGGAGGCAGACAGCGCGGCCGCCGCGGGACCCGAGGGTGGGAAACCGAAATGAGTTTCAAAAGCACCGATGACAGCCTGGCGTGGGCCCGCCAGGTAGGGTGTCATGGGAGTCGAGTCGGACATCAGTCCGCCAAAAATGTACTGACCGTCGTAGGTTGTGGACAGGGTGGACTGCATTGCATCCAGAGACAGCATTCCTGAGGTGGAGGCGAGTGTCTTGCCGTTCTCCGCGCCTCGCGCGCCTGCGAGTGCTGATTGGAACCCCTTTGCCAGATCTGCCAGTGACGAGAGAGATGCCTGTGTTATCTCAGCACGCAGATCCGCCTGCTTGGCCAGGTCCAGCGTATTGGAAACCGATTCGAGCCGTAGCCGGAAGCCAATGGTGGCGCCGATCCGTGATCCGAGCGCTATTCCCATATCCGCGTGACGGCCCGTTGCCGCCTCGGTCTGCGCCTCCGCAAGCTGCTTCTGACCTTCCGCTATCGCGGTACGCGGAAGCTGGGACATGAGCCGGGTTGAAATGGAATCGATGCGTGGCATCAGCGCACGGCCTCCATCAGGGCTGCCAGCATGGCATCGACTGTTGCCAGAACCTTCGATGATGCCTGGTAGCTCTTCTCGAGGTCCAGCAGTGTTGCCATTTCCTGATCAATGTTCACGCCTGTCACCCGCGCAAGAGAGTCACCGGCGCGTACTGCCATGGCTTTTGCGAGGTCGAGTGATTTGCCTGCAACCTGCCTGCTGGCCTCAACCCAGGCTGATGACTGCAAACTCAAGCTCTTCAGTGAGACGTTGCCACCGATTCCTGCCGCTTCGCCGAAGCTCCGGATCGCTTCGAATGAGTCGGCGAGTTCTGCGATTCTCGTCTGGTAACCCGGCTGGGACAGTGCGTTGCGAAGGTACGGAGCCCCGCCGAATCCCCCGTCCCTCAGGAGGAGAACCGATCCACCTTGTTGCGGGTCGGCTAGTGCATTGAGTCTGATCTGGCCAGCCAGGCCAGCCGGTGGGTTGCTCAGTTGAGGTAGTGTCCCGGCATTTCCCACGAAGAGACCTTCGACCTCTGGCAGGGCTGGTGGAGTGGTGGGGTCCGTCTCTGCGAAGCTACGGATGAGTCCTGCCGCGATCTGGTCGATGTGGGTGGAGAACTGAGGAGCGGTGCGGTCTCTGACCTGTGCCAGCGCTGCAAGCTTGCCACCGGAGACAGGCATGGGCGCGCCGTCTCCCGTCACGGCGGCGCCATCGATCAGAACAACCTTACCTGCAACTCCAGGCGCAAGAGGAGTGGTTGCGGAGAAGCGCACTGTCCGAGGGCTTCCCTCAAACAGAACGGCACCACCTTCAGCATACACCAGAATGTCGTTGTTGGGACGTACCGTTGTCCGGATTCCGATCTCATCCGAAAGCTGCCTCAGGATCGCATCCCGCTGATCGAGCGTATCAGAAAGTTCACTCGCCGTGCCTTGGCCGCGCACAACACCATCGTTCACGATCTTGAACTGGGCCAGAAGGTTGTTGATGCGGTCAACTGAACCCGACATGGCCTCATCGGCTTCAGACCTGATGAGGGACGCCTCGCGAGAAGCGCTGTTCAGCTTCTCGACGAGGCTGCGCGCGGACTCGAGTGCGTCTCTGCCAAGAGTGATGCTTGCCGGATTGACTTCATAGGCTCGCAGAGACTGCTGCAGCGCGTTGAGACCCGCCGCCAGCGAGCGGTTGTCCTCCGGATCTCCGGAAAGACTGCTCATCCGGGTCAGCGCGTCAAGAATGACAGTCTTGCCGGCCGCATCGCTGCTGGAAGCGAGGAGCTTGTCCAGCAGTTGCCGATCGGTGCTGCGGTTGATGGCCGACACCATCGGCGTACCGCCCGGCATGGTGTAGACTTCAGCTGACTTGCGAGTATAGTTCTCATCGCCCGCGTTGCTGACGTTGCGGGCCACCAATGCGGATTGTGCTGCGCTGACGGAGAGGCCCGCCAGTGCATGGTTCAGAGCCGATGAGATGTTTGCCATTGCTGGGGCCTCATGCCGCCATCATTTCCTGTCAGCGCTTCAGGTTCACCAGAACGTCCATCAGTTCGGATCCAGTCTGGAACACCTTGGAATTGGCTGTGTAGCTTCGTTGTGCATCAATCATCGACGTCAACTCGCCAGCAAGATCGACGGTGGACTGTTCCAGCGCACTCGAAATGATTTCGCCCAGGCCATCCGATCTGCTGAAGCCGATCCCTATGGGCCCGGATGTCTGCGAGGCGGAATAGACGTTGCCCGCATGAGGGGTAAGCCCGTCAGGGCTTGTCACTTGCCCCAATGGAACCCGATAGACGGGAACACGGGCACCCGACTTGTAAAGTGCATAAACGAAACCATCCTTGGCGAACTCCACCTTGTCCGGCCGGCCAGCGGGTGCGCCGTTGGACGAGGCCGACAGCACGGTGTAGTTCGTCGCAAGCTGTGTTGTTCCCCCAAAGTCGAGTGTCAGGTCTCCGCTTCCGGGAACTGCGAAGGTGATCTCGTCGACCTGTCCCGCCGTGAATTGTCCGTCCGGTCCAAAGTTCAAGGTCTGGGTGGCCAAAGGCCCCGCCGAGTATGGGAAGCTTCCGCTTGATGCAGCCGTCCTGCCATCAAACACGGTAACTTCCCAGGAGCCGGCTGCAGTCTTTGCGTAGAAGACATCGAGCTTAACTTCAGCACCCAGACCATCATAAACGATCAGGGATGATTTTGCCGTGAACGCTGAGGTGGTGGAATTGAACGATGGCAGATTGCCAGTCGCCACGATGCCAGCTGCTGACGGCAAGTTCGTTCTCATGACGGCCTGCGTAGAGGCTTTCGCCGTCAGTGCCATGTTTGAAACATTGACCGGAACGAGATCCCCAAAGCCATTGACGATGAGCCCCGTCTCCCCAGGCTCGATCTTGTAGCCCAGCAAGGTGAATCCGGCTGAATTGACAAGGTCTCCGTCGCCTTCTGGAACGAAGGAGCCAGCGCGGGTCAGGAACGGCGTGCCATCCGGATCGGCGACGAGGAAAAAGCCGTTTCCGTTGATTGCCAGGTCCGTGAGCGAAGAGGTGCTGGTGAGGCCACCTTGCGTGCTCACATGGTGGCGAACCTTGGTGAGGACGGATCCGCTTTCGTAGTCGATATCCGAGGTCGCCAGAAGGACAGTCGAGAACTCTGACGACGTGACCTTGTAACCGGTTGTGTTCACATTGGCGACATTGTCCGCAACTGCGGATAACCGTGTTGCCTGGGCGTTCATCCCCGAGGCGCCGGTCCTCATCACACCATATAGGCTCATTGCCTGCACCCATCACATTCGCGCCCGGCAAATATGGTTAATCAGGCTTGTGCAGGCCTGATGCCGTTTCGGAAGCCGCGATTATGATGTGATCAGACGGAGCGCCAGTGCGGGGTACCGGTCAGGATGCCTCTACGCCCAGCGGAAAACGATGACAGCCCAGATGACCGAGATCAAGAGGGCGCCCCATAGCGGCGTGCCAAGGAAGCCAAGCCACGCGAGGAAAATGAACGCACTGCCGAGGTGTGTCATGAACAGGCGGTCGCCGCGCGTGGTGTCGAGCCGAAAGATGCCGCGGCGCGGGGATCCGCCGGGCGAGAAGTACTCCCACAGTCCCATCGCAGCGATGGAGCCGAAGATATAGATGAAGAACGCAATGGTGACGCGGTTCCAAGCCATCCAACTGCCGAGCGGCTGTTGCCACCATTCGGCTGAGAACATCAGCGGCGTTTCCATCGGTTTGCCTTTCTCACACGCGGCCGAGGGCAAAGCCCTTGGCAATGTAGTTGCGGACGAAATAGATGACGATGGCCCCGGGTATCAGCGTCAATACCCCCGCCGCGGCGAGCAAGCCGAGTTCGTATCCGGAGGTACTGGCCGTCTTGGTCATTGCGGCAACGATGGGTTTGGCTGAGACGGAGGTGAGATTCTTCGCCAGCAGCATCTCAACCCAGGAGAACATGAAGCAGAAAAAGGCCGCGACACCAATTCCCGCGGAGATCGTGGGAAGGAATATCTTGATGAAGAACGACGGGAAGGAGTAGCCGTCGACATACGCGGTCTCGTCCAGTTCCTTGGGCACGCCGGACATGAACCCTTCCAAAATCCATACGGCGAGCGGAATATTGAATAGCGTGTGTGCAAGAGCCACGGCCCACGGCGTATCGAAAAGCCCGACCGCCGAATAAAGGTTCACGAACGGAAGAACGAAAACGGCGGGCGGCGCCATGCGGTTCGATAGAAGCCAGAAGAACAGGTGCTTGTCGCCCAGAAAGCGGTAGCGCGAGAAAGCATATGCCGCAGGCAGGGCAACGATAACCGAGATCACCGTATTGATTAGCACATAGGTGATCGAGTTGATGTAGGCGTTGTACCAAGACGGATCGGTGAAGATGGTCCGGTAGCTATCAAACGTGAACTCCCTGGGGTAGGCGCTGAAGCCTCCTAGTATTTCATTGGTTGTCTTGAACGACATGTTCAGCAGCCAATAGATCGGCAGCATCAGGAAGATGATGTACAGGGTCAGAACGACATAACGTTTGCGGATCATTTTGTCTCCCCGCGCATCATGAGCGTGTAGAATAACCAGCTGACTAACAGGATGATCAGGAAGTAAACGATCGAGAACGCAGCGGCTGGCCCGAGATCGAAACCGCCCAGTGCCTTCTGCACAAGGTCGATGGAAAGGAACTTCGTTGTGCTGCCTGGTCCGCCGCCCGTCAGAACAATCACCTCGGTATAGATCATGAAGGAGTCCATGAACCGGAGAAGTATGGCGATCGTCAGCACGTGCTTGAGCTTGGGCAGTTGAATATAGCGGAACACTGCCCAGGGTTTCGCGCCGTCGACCTTCGCTGCCTGGTAATACGCGTCCGGGATCGCAACGAGTCCCGCATAGCACAGCAGCACCACCAAGGATGTCCAATGCCACACATCCATCAGCACGACCGTGAACCAGGCGGAGAAAGGCTGACGTGTATAGTTGTAGGGAATTCCGATCGCGTTGATCGCCTTGCCGAGCAGGCCGATGTCAGGAAGCGCCATGATGTTCCACATCGAGCCAACCACATTCCACGGCACCAGTAGTGGAAGCGCCATCAACACCAGGCACAGTGAAACCCATGGACCCTTGCGCGGCATGCAAAGTGCGATCGCAAGGCCGAGAGGAATTTGGATCACAAGCACGAGGGCCGTGAAGATGATCTGCCTGCGAAGCGATTCATGGAACTGGTCGTCGTGAAGAAGCTGCTCGAACCAGATCGCACCCGACCAGAAGAACTCATTGTTGCCGAATGTTTCCTGCAGTGAGTAGTTCACCACCGTCATCAACGGCAGCAGCGCGTTGAACGCAACCATCGCGAAGACGGGGAGAACAAGCCACCATGCCCGGTTATTGAGCGTCTTGTTCATCTGCGCGCCCCTGCCATCCAGCCGTCTTCATAGACTTGCGTGTGGGCGGCATCGAAGGCGAGGAATGTCTGGCCTTCGGGCACCGTCTCACCCTCCTTGACCAGGAGCTTGATACTGTGCCCGTGACTACGGGCTTCGACGATGCGGAATCGCCCTGCATCAGAGACCCGCACCACATCCGCCGCAATTCCGGCATTTGCAAACGACACGAACTCGGGACGCACTCCGATCTCACTCCTGCCCTTGCCCCTTGCGTGTGCGCCGTTACCCACCGCGATGATTTCACCTGCAAACAAGGCCATTCCATCCTTCACCTCGCAGGGAAGCACGTTCATGCCGGGCGAGCCGATGAAATGCCCGACGAAGGTGTGCTGCGGCCTCTCGAACAGGTCGATGGGGGTCCCAGACTGTACGACTTCGCCTTGGTTCATCACCACAACCTGATCTGCGAAGGTCAGTGCCTCGGTCTGGTCATGCGTCACATAGATCATGGTACGCTTGGTCCGGAGGTGGAGTTCTTTGAGCTTTGAACGGAGCTGCCACTTCAGATGCGGATCGATGACGGTCAATGGTTCATCAAACATGATGACGTTCACATCCGAACGCACCAACCCTCGGCCAAGCGAGATCTTCTGCTTTCCGTCCGCGGTAAGTCCTGAAGCACGATTGCTCAACGTGCGGGTCAGTTCGAGCATTTCTGCGATTTCACTGACGCGCTTTTTGATCTCGGCTTCGTCAACGCCGCGGTTTCGCAATGGGAAGGCGAGGTTGTCGTAAACTGTCATGGTGTCGTAGATGACGGGGAACTGGAACACCTGCGCGATGTTCCGTTCCTCCGGCGAGGCATGGGAAATGTCGCGGCCATTGAAGCTGATCGTGCCTTCAGTGGGTGTGAGGAGCCCGGAAATGAGGTTGAGCAGGGTCGTCTTGCCGCAGCCCGAAGGTCCCAGCAGCGCATACGCTCCGCCATCTTCCCACGTGAGGGACAGCCGCTTCAAGGCGAAGTCGTCCTCACTCTGTGGATTCGACATGTAGGAATGGCGGAGGTTTTCGATGCGGATTTCAGCCATCAGGACACCCGTTCGCCGGTAGGCGAGAAAAACAATCCGCGGTCTACCTCGACATGGAGGCTCGCCAGTGAGCCAACCTCAAATGGATGAATCCCGTGCGACTGCGAGACCCAGGTGGCTCCTGCAACATCGAGATGGATCACGCTCTCTGAGCCAGAGAGTTCGGTTACCAGCACGCGCCCTTTGATTTCACCGGTGGTTGCATTCGTTGGAAGTGGCGTCACATGGTGAGGACGGATGCCCATGGTATAGGTACCGTCGGCGAGGCCCGATGCCGAAGCGCCTGCTGGCCATACCCGGTCGCCGAAGACATGAAGCATGCTGCCGCGTTTCTCCACGATCGTGGTATTGATTGGCGGGTCCGAGAACACCTGTGCCGTGATCAGGTCCTTCGGCGTACGATAGGTAGTGGCTGTTGGACCGAACTGTGTGATGCGCCCTTCGTGGAGCGTCGCCGTATTTCCGCCAAAGAGCAGGGCCTCGGTAGGCTCGGTCGTGGCATAGACCACTATTGCATTGCGGCCGGCAAAGAGCTTCGGCAGCTCGTCGCGCAATTCCTCGCGCAGCTTGTAGTCGAGGTTGGCGAGCGGCTCGTCGAGAAGGATCAGGTCGGAATCCTTCACGATGGCGCGTGCAATTGCTGTGCGCTGCTGCTGGCCGCCAGACAGCTCGGAAGGCTTGCGCTTCAGCATCGGCTTGAGGCGAAGGAGTTCGGCAGCGGACATGACGCGCCGGTCGATCTCTGCCTTGTCCATCCCTGCGACCTTGAGCGGCGAGGCGATGTTGTCGTAAACGCTGAAATTGGGATAGTTGATGAACTGCTGGTAGACCATGGAGACGTTGCGCTGCTGCACAGCTAGCCCTGTAACGTCTTTGCCGCGAAAGCGTATTGAGCCCGAGCTCGGCTTCTGGATGCCTGCCATCAGCTGCATCAGCGTCGTCTTGCCGGCGAGGGTCGTCCCGAGGAGCACGTTGAAGGAACCTTCGGGTAGCACGAGCGAAGTCGGGTGGATGTGCGTATCCGCACCCACCTGCTTTGCGACATCAATGAGTTCGAGGGCCATGCGTCCCTGCTGGTTGAGTGATCCGGAAAAGAAGAGGGCGCGGGAAGGATATTCCCGCGCCCCTTGAGGCTAGATTATTGCTGCCAGCGCTTGACGATTTCCTCGAAGGCAATCGTCTCGCCCTGTTCCTTCTCGTTCTCGAGCTTGGCCTTCGGGCCATCTTCCTTGCCGAGCCACTCGGAGGGATCCTTGGCTTCGGACAGGCGCGGGCCACAGCCACCGTAGGTGTTGTTGGCCTTGTCAGCCGCTTCCATGCGGGCCATCACCTGCTCCATTTCCTGGGCAAGACGGTCCATGGCCTCCTGCGGCGTAAAGGCGCCGGAGTTCACGTCACCGATCTGCTGCCACCAGAGCTGGGCGAGCTTCGGATAATCCGGCACGTTGATGCCCGTGGGCGACCAGCGGACACGGTCCGGCGAGCGGTAGAACTCGACAAGACCGCCAAGCTTGGGCGCACGCTCCGTGAAGGACTCGTGGCGCACCGTGCTATCGCGGGTGAAGGTGAGACCGACCTGGCTCTTCTTCACGTCGACGGTCTTGGAGACGGCGAACTGGGCGTAGAGCCAGGCAGCCTTTGCACGGTCGGCCGGAGTGGACTTCAGGATTGTCCAAGAACCCACGTCCTGATAGCCAACCTTCTGGCCTTCCTTCCAGTAGGGGCCATGCGGCGAGGGAGCCATCCGCCAGAGCGGGTTGCCCTGATCGTCGACCGTGTTGTTGCCTTCCGACTTCGGCGCCACCATGGAGGCAGTGAAGGCCGTGTACCAGAAGATCTGCTGGGCGACGTTGCCCTGGGCCAGTGCGGGCAGCGACTGATAGAAGTCATAGTCGGCTGCGCCGGGAGGTGCATACTTCCTCAGCCACTCGTCCCACTTTGCGATGGCGTAGACCGAGGCCGGGCCGTTGGTCTCACCGCCGCGCGCGACGGATGCGCCGGAGGGATTGCACGAACCCTTCTCCATGCGGATGCCCCACTCGTCGATGGGGATGCCGTTCGGCTCGCCCACCGTGCCAGCACCGGCCATCGAGAGCCAGGCATCGGTCATGCGCCAGCCCAGGTCAGGCGCGCGCTTGCCGTAGTCCATGTGCCCGAAGATACGGACGCCGTCGATTTCCTTCACGTCTTCCGTGAAGAACTGGGCGATATCCTCATAGGCCGACCAGTTGACGGGCACGCCCAACTCGTAACCATACTTGGCCTTGAACTTTTCCTTGAGGTCGGCGCGGTCGAACCAGTCCTTGCGGAACCAGTAGAGGTTGGCGAACTGCTGATCGGGCAGCTGGTAGAGCTTGCCGTCCGGGCCGGTGGTGAACTTGATGCCGATGAAGTCGCCAAGGTCGAGGCCGGGGTTGGTCACGTCCTTCCAGTCACCGGCCATCATGTCGGTGAGATTATAGGTCTGCTGCAGACGGGAATGGGTACCGATCAGGTCGGAGTCGTTAACATAGCCATCATACAGGTTGCGGTTCGTCTGCATCTGGGTCTGGACGGCCTGCACCACCTCGCCCTCACCCAGGATCTGGTGGTTCACCTTGATGCCGGTGATTTCCTCAAAGGCCTTGGTCAGAACCTTCGACTCATAGTCGTGGGTCGGAATGCCTTCCGACAGCACGTTGATTTCCATACCCTTGAGCGGTTCTGCCGCCTTGATGAACCACTCCATCTCCTTGAGCTGGTCTTCCTTGGAGAGTGTGGAGGGCTGGAACTCGCTGTCAATCCACTTCTTGGCCGCTTCGACGTCGGCGAAGCCGGGGCTCGTCATCGCCAGCAGCGCCAAGGCTGCAGCAGATGAGGCGAGATATTTCATTCGCATGTTTGGTCCTCCCTAACGGTAAGGCGCCTGTTGCATGGCACCTGCGACAAACTATCATACGAAAACAAACGAACGTCAATCGGCGAAATAACGAAGAATTTGTGCGCTGCAATATTGCGTAAAACGAAAAAAAATGAAATCATCACATCTGGAAACACCTTACGTCATCAACTTCGCAGCTCAAGCCGCTAAATCCACGGAGAAACCATGGAGGGCAACAGCCCCCGGCAGCAATTGATCATGACGCTTGCGCGCCAGTTGGGTAGCGTGACGGTAGATGATCTTGCCCTGCGTTTCGACGTGACGCCCCAGACCATCCGCAAGGACCTCAACGAATTATGCGATGCGCACCTCCTGGCGCGTACTCATGGCGGCGCGATGCTGTCCTCCGGGGTCGAAAACCTCGCCTATGAAGCCAGGCGGCTGATGGCAGCCACTGAGAAGGTTGTGATCGGGCGGCACGCTGCGAAGCTGATCCCCAACAACTGCTCGTTGTTTATCAACATCGGCACCACGACGGAAGAAGTAGCCCGTTCGCTGGTGCATCACGAGGGCTTGCTCGTCATCACAAATAACATTCATGTGGCCACGATCCTGATGCCGCGGCCCAAGATCGAGGTGATCGTAGCCGGGGGTATGTTGCGGAAGACAGATGGCGGCATTGTCGGCGAGGCCGCTGTCGATTTCATTGCCCAGTTCAAGGTCGACCACGCTGTGATCGGCGCATCGGCGGTTGACGAAGACGGTGCGATGCTTGATTTCGATTACCGCGAAGTGCGCGTGG
Source organism: Aestuariivirga sp. (assembly GCF_044239095.1). Taxonomy (GTDB): domain Bacteria; phylum Pseudomonadota; class Alphaproteobacteria; order Rhizobiales; family Aestuariivirgaceae; genus Aestuariivirga. The sequence goes on from NZ_JBIICB010000018.1 coordinate 24,662, forward strand.
CCAAGGCGATCATGAGGAACGCACGCAACGCGATGCTTGTGGCTGATGCCATGAAGTTCACCCGAACGGCTCCCGTCAGAATCGGGCATCTCACCGATGTCGACGTCTTCGTCACTGACCGGGCGCCACCGGAGCCTGTGGTTGCCTATTGCAGGGACAATGGCGTGAGACTCGAAATTGCCGATGAATTGGCCGGAAACGATAATGCAATGGATGCCGCGGAATGATCTATGACCTTTTCATCATTGGCGGCGGTGTGAATGGCTGCGGTATCGCACGCGATGCCTCGGGGCGCGGACTGAAAGTGTTCCTTGCGGAGCAGGGAGACATTGCGTCCGGCACGTCCAGTGCATCGACCAAGCTGATCCACGGCGGCCTGCGTTATCTTGAGCACTATGAATTCCGCCTCGTCCGCGAGGCGCTTATCGAGCGCGAGGTGCTTCTGAATGCTGCACCTCACATCATCTGGCCACTGCGTTTTGTGCTCCCGCACCATAAGGGACTTCGGGCGTGGCCCATCCTGCGCCTGGGCCTTTTTCTTTACGATCATCTCGGTGGCCGCAAGGTTCTTCCCGGTACGCGAAGCGTCGATCTGCACACTGACGTGACTGGCCAGCCGCTGAAGGAATCATTCAGCCGCGGCTACGAGTATTCCGACTGCTGGGTGGAGGACGCCCGGCTCGTGGTGCTGAACGCGCGTGATGCGGAAGCGCGCGGCGCTGTCATCCGGACGCGGACAAAATGCACGTCCGCCCGCCGTGTGGACGGGGTGTGGGAACTGACGATCAGCGGACCAGACGGATCGGAGGACAAGATCCGTGCTTCGGCGCTCATAAACGCCGCAGGGCCGTGGGTGAGCCAGGTTCTCGGTGCCGTCGTCGGCCGCAATGATCCTGACAAGATCCGCATGGTGAAGGGCAGCCACCTGGTCGTGGACAAGCTTTACGAACATGATCGCTGCTACATTTTCCAGAATGCAGACGGGCGGATCTGCTTTGCAATACCCTACGAGCAGGATTTCACACTGATCGGCACCACCGACGAGGACCACAAGGGCGACCCGGGAAAGCCTCAGATTTCGGAGGCCGAAACGGACTACATGCTCCGCTCGGTGAGCGAATACTTCAAGAAGCCCGTAACGCGCGGCAACGTGCGCTGGGCCTACTCGGGAATACGCCCGCTTTATGACGACGGGGCCTCGAAGGCCCAGGAGGCGACACGTGACTATGTCCTGAAACTCGATCATCCCGATGGCGGCGCACCGCTGCTGTCGGTGTTCGGCGGCAAGATCACGACATTCCGGAAGCTTGCGGAATCCGCCATGGACAAGGTCGAGCCTTTTTTCCCGAAGATGGGCAAGCCATGGACAAAGTCAGCCGCCCTTCCGGGGGGTGACTTTCCATTCGCCGACGTCGAGAGCCGAATTGCAGATCTTGGCCGCATGTTTCCCTTTCTGGAGCCCGACAATGTGCGCCGCCTGTTCCGGGCCTATGGCACGGATGTAGAGACGATGCTCAAGGGCGTAACTTCGCTCGCAGACCTTGGCCGGTGCTTTGGTGTCCTGAGCGAGCGTGAAGTCGAGTGGCTCAAGCGGAAGGAATGGGCACGTACCGCCGATGACATCCTGTGGCGCCGCTCGAAGCTTGGACTGCACATGGCGAAGGAAGATCAACAAGCGCTCCAAAGCTATATGACGCCTGGTGCGGAGGCGATCGAACTGAAGCGTGCAGGAGAATAGGACATGCCGGGCATCATTCTCGCCATCGACCAGGGCACGACGTCGTCGCGGGCTATTGCGTTCAGCACGAAGCTGAAACCGCTGGGATCGGGGCAGAAGGAGTTCCAGCAATTCTACCCGAAGTCCGGTTGGGTCGAACATGACCCGGAAGAGATCTGGACCAGCGTCATCGCAGTCGCGAAAGCGGCAATCCGGAAGGCGAAGGCAAAGCCGCAGGATGTGAGAGCGATCGGCATCACAAACCAACGCGAAACGGTGGTCATCTGGAACCGCCGGACAGGAAAACCAATCCACAAGGCGATCGTCTGGCAGGACCGCCGGACTGCCCCGATCTGCGCCCAACTCAGGGCGGCAGGGCATGAGGAGCTCTTCACCGAGCGAACCGGCCTGCTTCTTGACCCATACTTCTCGGGAACGAAGATTCGCTGGCTCCTCGACAATGTGAAGGGCGCACGCGAAAAAGCCGAGAAGGGCGAGTTGGCCTTTGGGACCATCGACAGCTTCCTCATCTGGCGGCTCACCGGTGGCAAGGTGCATGCGACCGATGCAACAAACGCGTCGCGCACGCTGCTCTACAATATCCACACGGGCCAGTGGGATGATACTCTTCTTCGCATCCTTGGCATTCCCGCGAGCCTTCTTCCGGAGGTGAAGGACTGTGCCGCCGACTTCGGCACGGCGGACGCCAAGCTCTTGGGAGCGGCGATCCCAATCTGCGGTGTCGCGGGCGATCAGCAGGCCGCCACGGTGGGTCAGGCCTGTTTCGAGCCTGGCATGATGAAGTCAACTTATGGCACCGGGTGCTTTGCCTTGCTCAACACGGGCAGCACGGCCGTCCGTTCACAGAACCGGCTTCTCACCACTGTCGCCTACCAACTCGACGGCAAGCGCACTTATGCGCTGGAGGGTGCAATCTTCATCGCCGGCGCTGCCGTGCAGTGGCTGCGCGACGGGTTGAAACTCGTGAACTCGGCTGATCAGACCGGAGCCCTTGCGAAGGCTGCCGATCCCAATCAGCACGTCTATCTTGTTCCTGCATTTGTCGGGCTCGGCGCGCCTTACTGGAATGCCGAGGCCCGCGGTGCGATTTTCGGGCTTACGCGCGGCACGACGAAGAAGGAACTGGCGCAGGCAGCCCTTGAAGCGGTCTGCTACCAGACCTTAGATCTTTTGCGCGCGATGCAGAGGGACATGGGTGGAACTGGAAAGACCATCCTGCGTGTCGACGGCGGCATGACCGCCTCCGACTGGACCATGCAGCGCCTTGCCGATATTCTTGATGCACCGGTTGACAGGCCGCCGATCCTCGAAACCACCGCTCTTGGTGCGGCATATCTCGCGGGTCTCAGGGCGGGGCTGTTGCCGAAGCCTTCCGAGTTCGCCAAGTCATGGAAGCGCGACAGGCGATTCACGCCGAAAATGAAGCAGGCTGAGCGCGAGAGCAAATATGCGGGCTGGCAGGAAGCCGTGCGCAAGTTGCTCGCGTGAGCGTTATCCGGATTTCAGAACCGCCCGTGCGATGAGCCGGAAGAAGATCGGATAAGGCAGAAGGCGAATCGCCTTCAGGATCGCCACGAAGCGCCTGGGATACGCCACTTCAAAGCGCCCTGCCGCGAGGCCCTGGATGGTGCGGCGGGCTGCTTCCTCCGGCTTCATGAGGAATGGCATCTCGAAGTCATTCTGCGCCGTAAGGGGTGTTTCGACGAAGCCGGGATTGATGACGCTGACCGACACCCCCTTCGCCCGCATCTCGGGATAGAGGCTCTCTGCGAGATTGATCAGTGCTGCCTTTGTTGGCCCATAGGCCGCTGCCTT
>NZ_JBIICB010000019.1:0-28130 GCF_044239095.1 Aestuariivirga sp.
AAGGGCGATGTTAGGCTGACCTTCCACCTCGCGCCTCCCGGGCTTGGCCGCAAAGACCCGGTCACGGGCAGGCCGGTGAAGAGCGCTTTCGGCTCATGGATGATGGGCGCATTCCGCATCTTGGCGAAGTTGAAGCGGCTGCGTGGCACCGCGCTGGACGTCTTTGGCCGAACCGCCGAACGCCGCATGGAACGCCAGCTCATCCTGGACTACAGGACTGTCATCGAACGCCTCATCGCCTCACCACAACAGCTGGATGGCGCGATCGCGCTCGAACTCGCCGAACTTCCGCAATCCATGCGCGGCTTCGGCCATGTGAAGGAGGCGAATGTCGCCAAGGCCAAGGCGCGGGAGGCCGAGTTGCTGGCGGCCCTGTCAGCCAGCGTGGTCCGCAAGGCTGCAGAGTAGCATCACCTTCGCCGCCGCCAAATCATTCCTAAATGTTTAGTCCCCGCTTGTCCTCAGCCGCCCGATGACATTCGCTGCGATCCGTGCCGCGGTGAAGGCAGCTGTCTTCATCCGGTCGCGCAGCGGCACGAACTCCACCATGCAGAAGCCCGCGATGCGCGCCTTGGCTGCCACGCCTGAGACAAGATCGGTTACCTGTGTATAGCTCAAGCCGCCAGGCGAGGGGTAGGCGACGGCCGGCATCACGCTCGAGTCGAGCGCGTCGCAGTCGAGGCTGATCACGCAGTCGCAGTCTTCCGGAATGTGCTTCAGGACCTCTTCGACGCCCTTGTGATGGATGGCCCGCGAGGTCACGATGTGCGCGCCCCAGGTCATCGCGTCGCGCACCTCCTGTTCGCGCGCGCTGCCGAGCCCGCGGGCGCCGGCCTGCACGATCCGCCAGACGTGGCCGTGCTCGGAGGCGCGCCGCATGGTGGAGGAGAACCCCATGCTTTCTCCCTGCCGGTCGTTGCGCCAGTCGATATGTGCGTCGATCTGCAGGATGACGATGGCCGGCTGGTTCGAGAAGGCGGCGATGAACGGAATGGGGACCGAGTCGTCTCCGCCGAACATGATCGGCACGGCTCCCGCCTCGAGAATGCCGCGCGTGGTGCTTTCGATCAGCTGGCGGTTGCCGGGACCGTCCTGTGGTTTTGTCTTGAGGTTGCCGAGGTCGCAGACCGCCTGGCCGTGCTTGAGGAGTGGTCCGCCCAGGTCCCAGTCCCAGTGATCGAGCCAGTCGATGTCGTCGCACAGCGCCATGCGAAATGCATCAGGTGCGCCGCGGTGGAGACGGTTGTCGATGCCGGGATAGGGCGTGCCATGGGGTGCGCCGAAAATCGCCGCGGTGAAGCCTGCCGGCGATTGCGCACGGGTTGAGCCCATGAATGGGGGAGTGGTGGCGGGAGGGGCCATGGCGTCAGCTCGTGTCCTTCAGGCGGCGCGGGTTTTGCAGTCATCGTCCCGCCGCGGCCTCATGATGCGATGCGGCGGGAGGGTGAGACATAGAGTGGTCTGGCCGCCCGGTCCACTTTCGATCGTCAGCTCCGCGCAATGCAACTGTGCCACGCGATGGGCAACAGGAAGTGCAAAGCCCGTCAGGCCATCAAGCGTCAGCTCCGGGGTGAAGGAGCTATCCCGCACGCGGCGCGCGGATGCTGCGGTCATACTGGTCACGCGGATGGCGAGCAACGTTTCCCCGAACTGGCGAAAGCTGATCGAGACAATGCTGCCCCGGGGCGCCCGTCCTGCAGACCAGAGCACCATGCCGGCGACGGCGTCGCGCAGGCGGCTGGCGTCGCAGCGCAGTTCCACCCCTTCGAGCAGCCTCGCCACCAGCACCACATCGGCCCGCTCGGCGGCCACGCGGCAGAGGCTGAGCGCCGCCTCGACGAGTTCGGCGGCATCGACCTGCTGTTCGACGAGGCGGATGCGTCCCTGCTCATGGCGCACGAAGTCCTGCAGGTTGGAAACAAAGCGGGAGAGGTCCTCACTGCCTTCGAGGACGAAGCGGCTTGCCGTGGGGGCCTCCGGGCCGCGGCATGCCCGCACCTCATGCACCAGAAGTTCGGAGAAGCCGGTGATCGTGTTGAGCCCATCCTTGAGCGTGGCCGCCACCTCTTCGAGCAGGCGCAGCTCCGGCTGATCCGCCGGCTCCTCCGGAGGGAGATGCTTGCGGCGCTCATGACGCCAGGCGGCAAACCCGGCCGCGGCCGCGCACAGCAGCAGGCCGGCGCCAACTCCGGCCTGCCGCACATCGCCCGCGAGGTAGGCCGGAAGCGCGGCGGAGAGCAGGCACAGGGCGATCGCGGCGGCGGCAAAGCCCCTGGCCCGTTGTGACTTTCCAGGAAACATTCCCGGTTGCCGCCTTCCCGATGATCCGAAGGTCCTGAACGAAATTGCCGCAAGTATGATCTTTTGGCATTTTCAAGCCGTTAACGGCAGAGTAGTGACTGCACGGCGCGCCGCGGCGGCTGAAGAGGACGGTTCTGGACATCATGAATGTACTTCCCCCCGGTCATCCGCCGTTCAAGGTGGGCAAGGTTGGCGTTCTGCTGATCAATCTCGGCACGCCCGAGGGCACTTCCTATTGGCCCATGCGCCGCTATCTGAAGGAGTTTCTCTCCGACCGGCGGGTGATCGAGGTGAATCCCGTGCTCTGGTGGGTGCTGCTCAACGGCGTCATCCTATCCACCCGCCCGACCAAGAGCGGCCACGCATACGAACAGATATGGAACAAGGAGCGCAACGAGTCCCCGCTCAAGACGATCACCCGGTCCCAGGCCGAAAAGCTGGCGGCCCGCTTTGCCGACCTGCCGCAGGTGATCGTCGACTGGGGCATGCGCTACGGACTGCCGCCGACGAAGGAGCGTATCGAGGCGCTGAAGGACCAGGGTTGTGACCGGATCCTGCTGTTCCCGCTCTATCCGCAGTATTCGGCCTCGACCACCGCGACGGCGCTCGACAAGGCCTATGACGCATTGAAATCCATGCGCTGGCAGCCGGCGATCCGCACCGTTGCGCCCTATTTCGACAATGATGCTCATATCGAGGCGCTGGCGCAGTCGCTCGAACATCACCTGAAGACGCTCACCTGGGAACCGGATGTGATCCTTGCGTCCTTCCATGGTCTGCCGAAGGATTACTTCATGGCGGGCGATCCCTATCATTGCCACTGCATGAAGACGGCGCGGCTCCTTGCCGAGCGCATGAAAATGCCGCGCGAGAAACTGAGGGTCGTTTTCCAGTCGCGTTTCGGCAAGGCCGAATGGCTGCAACCCTATGCACAGCAGACGGTGGAGGAACTCCCCTCAAAGGGCGTGAAGAAACTGCTGATGATCACGCCTGGTTTCGCCTCGGATTGCGTTGAAACCCTCGAAGAGGTGGCGATCGGCCTGAAGGAGACCTTCGAGGAGGCGGGCGGCGAGGAGTTCTCCGTGGTTCCATGCCTCAATGATTCTGAGCCTTCGATCACCATGATGGAGCGGATCGTCCGCAACGAGATCCAGGGCTGGGTGTGAAGGGCTTGACTTGCTGCGGCCCCCGACCGACATAAGAGAGGTGCGGTAACAGCCTCCGGGGGAGCTTTGAAAGATGCTTGAGGGCCTTGGAATACTCGTGCTTGCAATCGTTGCGGTGGTTCTTTTCTATCTGCTCCGTGCGATACGGATGGTGCCGCAGGGCTACAATTACACGGTGGAACGCTTCGGCAAATATGTCCGTACGCTGGAGCCGGGGCTGGGGCTCATCGTCCCCTTCATCGACCGGATCGGCGCCAAGCAGAACATGATGGAGCAAGTGCTCGACATCCCCTCGCAGGAGGTGATCACGCGCGACAACGCCATGGTGAAGGTCGACGGCGTCACCTTCTATCAGATCGTCGACGCGCCGCGCGCCACCTATGAGGTGCGCGACCTCAACAACGCCATCACCAACCTGGTCATGACCAATATCCGCACGGTGATGGGCTCGCTGGACCTCGACAATCTTCTCTCTCAGCGCGACGAGATCAATCTCAGGCTTCTCAATGTGGTGGACCAGGCGACACAGCCCTGGGGCGTCAAGATGAACCGCATCGAGATCAAGGACATCGCACCCCCGCGCGACCTGGTGGAAGCCATGGGCCGCCAGATGAAGGCGGAACGCGACAAGCGCGCCGCCATCCTCGAGGCCGAGGGCCTGCGCGCTGCCGCCATCCTCAAGGCCGAAGGCGAGAAGCAGTCGGTTGTGCTCGAGGCTGAGGGCCGCAGGGAAGCAGCCTTCCGCGATGCTGAGGCGCGCGAGCGCTCAGCGGAGGCGGAGGCGAAAGCCACCGAAGTCGTTTCGGCTGCCATCGGTGCTGGCGGCGCACAGGCGATCAATTATTTCGTCGCCAACAATTATATCAAGGCGCTGGAGAGTCTTGCCTCTGCGCCGAACCAGAAGGTTTTGATGATGCCGCTCGAGGCCTCGTCCTTCATCGGATCGATCTCCGGCATTGCGGAGATCGCCAAGGAGGCCTTTGGCGGGCAGACCCCGGCGCCACCGCGCCGCCGCGGCAGCGTGCCTGAGTCCGGACCCGGCATTTAAGAGCGGAAAGGCCTTAAAGTGGAACAGATCTTTCCCGTGCTTGGCCAGTGGGCGTGGTTCGTGGTGGCAGCTGTTCTGCTGATGCTGGAACTGATCTCTCCCGGCGTGTTCTTCATGTGGCTGGCGATCGCCGCAGCCGCCACCGGCATCGCGGACTATTTGCTGGACCTGCCGTGGCAGGCGGAGCTGCTGCTCCTCGCCGTCCTGTCAGCGGCCGCGGTCTTCTCGGGCCGGCGCCTCTATAACGGCGGCGGCATGGAGCCGGCCGACAATCCATATCTCAATCGCCGGCAGATGGGATATGTGGGCCGTACCTTCACGCTGAAGGAGCCGATCCTCGACGGGCGGGGCAAGCTCACGATCGAAGACACGGTCTGGGAGGTCGAAGGCCCCGAACTCGCCTCTGGCACGCGCGTGAGGGTGACTGCTGTCAAGGGCATGAGCCTGATCGTCGAGCCGCTCTGAGCGGGTATCAGACCAGGCCGATCCGCAGCAGGTCATGGATGTGGATGAGGCCCACCGGCCGCTGCTCCGCATCGATGACGAACAGGCTCGTGATCTTGAGATCGTTCAGCTGGGCGAGCGCTTCTGAGGCGAGCGCGTCAGGACTGATGGTCTTGGGCGCACGGGTCATCACGCTTCCCGCGCTGCGCTTCAGCAGGTCCGGCGTCATGTTGCGGCGCAGGTCGCCGTCCGTCACGATGCCGGCAAGACGGTCCTGCTCATCCACCACGCCGAAGCAGCCATAGCTGCGCCTCGTCATCACGATCAGCACGTCCGACATCGGCAGGGCTTCCGGCCCGAGCGGCAGCTCCTCGCGCGGATGCATGATGTCGCGGACATGCTTCAGCTGTGCGCCGAGCTTGCCGCCCGGGTGGAACTTGCGGAAATCGAGCGCACTGAATCCCTTGTCTTCCAGCAACGCCATCGCCAGCGCATCTCCCAGTGCCAGCTGCAGCAGGGTGGATGTGGTTGGCGCGAGCCCGTTGGGGCAGGCCTCCCGGGCGCGCGGCAGCGGCAGCACAATGTCCGCTTCCTTGCCGAGCGAACTCTGGGGTGCGGAGGTGATGGCGACCAACGGCACCGAGAAGCGCCGCGAATAGGTCAGGATGTCACGAAGCTCCGGCGATTCGCCCGAGTTCGAGATCATGATGACCACATCCTCCGCCGTGATCATGCCGAGATCGCCATGGCTGGCCTCTGCCGGGTGCACGAAGCTCGCCGGCGTTCCGGTGGAGGCGAGTGTTGCCGCGATCTTGCGGGCGATGTGGCCGCTCTTGCCCATGCCCGTCATCACCACGCGGCCCTTGGCCTCGCGGATCACCTGCACGGACTTTTCGAAGGCATCGCCCAGCGGCCCATCCAGCGCCGCGATCAGTTGCTGCATGCCCTCCGTCTCGATGACCAGCGCACGGCGGGCGGAATCGCGCCACTGCGCGCCCGGCGGAGTGGGGGTCATGGAGCTGTTCTGCATGCGCGGGTTCTAGAGCATGATCCGCAGACTTGGAAACCACTTTTGCGGATCATGCTCTAGAGACCACCGTTCTCCGCCAGGATCTTCTTCAGGGCGGCGCGAAAGCCTGGGCCCACATCCGGCCGGTCAAGCGCCAGGGCCACGTTGGCGGCGAGGAAACCCACCTTGTCGCCGCAATCATAGGTCGTTCCGCGGTACTGGAGCCCATAGAAGGGCCGCTTGCCCATCAGCCGGATCATAGCATCGGTGATCTGGATCTCGCCGCCGGCGCCGGGCTCTTGCCTTTCGATTTCTGCGAAGATGCCGGGTTCGAGGATGTAGCGCCCTGAAATGATCAGGTTCGAAGGCGCGTCTTCCCGGCGCTTTGGCTTTTCCACCATGCCGGTGATGGTGAAGGCATTGCCGTTCCAGTCTTTGGCGCCCACCACGCCATAGCGGCTCACCTGTTCCCAGGGAACCTCCTCCACCGCCACGACGTTGCCGCCGCCCTGGCCTTCATAGACGTCGATCATCTGCCTGAGGCAGCCAGGGCTGGCATGCATCACCATGTCAGGCAAGAGAAGCGCGAAGGGCTGATCGCCCACGATCTGGCGCGCGCACCATACGGCATGTCCCAGCCCCAGCGGCTCCTGCTGGCGGGTGAAGCTCGCCTGACCGGCCTTCGGCAGGTCACGGGCCAGGGCTTCCAGTTCCGCCGTCTTTCCCCGCGCCGCGAGCGTCGCCTCAAGTTCGAACTGCTTGTCGAAATGATCCTCGATCGCCGACTTGCCGCGCCCGGTCACGAAGACGAAGTGCTCGATGCCTGCCTCCCGCGCCTCGTCCACCGCGAGCTGGATGACCGGCCGGTCGATGACGGTCAACATCTCCTTCGGCATCGCTTTGGTGGCAGGCAGGAAACGCGTGCCGAGCCCCGCAACCGGAAAAACCGCTGTCTTGATCGAACGCACCATGAATGAACCCCTTCAACCCGCTCTTTGCCAAGCCGCGTCAGATTATTCCGGTTTTTGGTTTTGGCAGCGGCGAATCTTGGCTACACTCTACCAACTGGAGATTTCAATGACCATTCTTGTAACAGGCGGCGCGGGCTATATCGGCAGTCACATGGTTCTGGCACTGGTGGAGCTGGGCGAGGAGGTTGTCATCCTCGACAATCTCTCGACCGGCATGTGGTGGGCCATCGCACCCCCGGCGAAACTCGTCGAAGGCGACATCGGTGACGAGGCGCTGCTCGACGCGCTGATGGCGGACCACAGCTTCGACGCCATCATCCATTTCGCGGGCTCGATCGTCGTGCCGGATTCGATGCGCGATCCGCTGGGCTATTATCTCAACAACACAGTCAAGTCGCGCCAGCTCATGGCGTCCGCCGTGAAGGCGGGCATTCCCCGCTTCATCTTTTCCTCGACGGCCGCGGTCTATGGCAACGTCCCCGCCGAAGCCGTGTTCGAGGACAGGGCACCCGCGCCCGTCTCACCCTATGGCGCCTCGAAGTTGATGACGGAGTGGATGCTGCGTGATTCGCACGCCGCCTACGGGCTTCAATACGTGGCGCTGCGCTATTTCAACGTGGCCGGGGCTGACCCGCAGGGCCGCATCGGCCAGTCGACGCCCAAGGCCACGCATCTGATCAAGGTCGCCTGCCAGACTGCCCTGGGCCAGCGCCCCGGGCTCGAGGTCTATGGCACAGACTATGACACCCCCGACGGCACCTGCCTGCGCGACTACATTCATGTGAGCGACCTGATCGCGGCGCATGTCGATGCCCTCACCCATCTTCGCAAGGGTGGTGAGAGCGGCATCTTCAACTGCGGCTATGGCAAGGGCTATTCGGTGCTGGACGTCATCAAGTCCGTCGAGCGGGTGAATGGCGCGCCTCTTGACGTCAATTACGGGCCTCGCCGCGAAGGCGATCCTGCGGCGATCGTCGCGGGCGCTGAGCGCGTACGCGCAGTGCTCGGCTGGCAGCCCAGATATGAGAACCTGGACTTCATCGTGGAAACCGCGCTCAACTGGGAGAAAAAGCTTGCCCTCCGCAACGCCACCGCCTGATCTGCTCCTGCCTGATTGAGGCCGCAATTCGCGGTTCAATGGCATGGCCGCGGGGACTTCCTGATTTGCAAGCACCAGCCGAAGGGACGCCATGAACAGACGCCATTTCGCCTCGCTTCTTGTGGCAGCTCCGCTGTGGTCCATCGCCGGGCCGGGGCCAGCCCATGCGGATGCCAAATTCCAGGCCTTCATTGAGAATTCCCTGTGGCCCCGCGCCAAGGAGGCGGGGATTTCGCGGTCTCTCTTCGATGCCGGCTTCAAGGGCATCACCGCCCCCGATCCCGCGGTCTTGAAGCTCGCTGCGAACCAGCCCGAATTCACCTCCACGACAGCTGCCTATCTCGCCAAGGCCGTGACGCCGATCCGTATCGAGACCGGGCAGACGAAGAAGGCCGAGGAGGAAAAGCTGCTCGCCGCCATCGAGAAGAAATACGGGGTTGACCGGCACATCCTGCTCGGGATCTGGGGCATGGAATCCAATTTCGGCAAGGACAAGGGCTCGATGAGCGTCATCCGTTCATTGGCCACTCTCGCCTATTCCGGCCGCCGCAAGGCCTATGGCAATGAGCAGCTCATCGCCGCCTTCAAGATTCTGAGGCAGGGCCTCGTGAAACCGGACAGCTTCACCGGCTCCTGGGCGGCAGCCATGGGGCATACGCAGTTCATCCCCACCTCCTATCTGTCCTATGCGGTGGATTGGACCGGCGATGGCAAGAAAGACATCTGGAACGCGCGGCAGGATGCGCTGGCCTCGACCGCCAATTACCTCGCCAAGGCCGGCTGGAAGCCGGACCGGCCCTGGGGCTGGGAGGTGACACTGCCGGATGACTTCGACAAGGGCCTCATCGGCCGCAAGCACTGGCGCAGCGTGGCCGAATGGCAGAAGATGGGCATCAGGCGCGCCGATGGCGAAAACTTCGGCGCGCGCGATGCGGAGGCCTTTGTCATGGTGCCGCAGGGCGTCAAGGGTCCGCGCTTCCTGGTGACGAAGAACTTCCTTGCCATCATGGATTACAACATCTCGCATTCCTATGCGATTGCCGTCGGCCACCTCGCGGATCGCATCCGCGGTCAGGGGCCGTTTCTGGCGGCCTGGCCTGATGTCAACATCGACCTGAGCTTCGAGCAGCGCGTCGAATTCCAGAAGCGCCTGACTGCACTGGGCTTCTCGACCGGCGGCAGCGATGGCCGCTTTGGCGCGCGCACCTATGAGGCCGTCATTGCCTACCAGAAGCGGGAGGGCCTGCCGCTCGATGGCCAGCCGTCCGTCAAGCTGCTGCAGCATATGCGCAAGAACGGTTCATGATCTTCAGGGCCATCGCCATCGCAGTGCTGCTGTTCGCCGTATCGTTGACGGCCTCGGCCCAGGAGCCGGAAAGGCCCGTGACGCGGGTTCTGGTTCTGGGCGACGCCATCGGCGGCGGTCTTGGCGCGGGGCTCATGCGGATCGCAGAGGCCTCAGGCGAGTATGAGGTGTCAAACCGCTTCAACGAGCAGTCCGGCCTCGCCCGTCCTGAAGTTTATGACTGGCCCGCCACCGTTCCCAACATACTGGGCAGCAATGCCTATGACGTTGTCGTGGTCATGCTTGGCGCAAACGATACCCAGTCAATCCGGCTGGACGGCTTGCGTATCCCCTTCGGCGCGGAGGGCTGGCCGGAAGCATATGCCGCCCAGGTCGACCGCCTGCTCTCCGAACTCTCGGCATCCGGCGCACGCGTGATATGGGTAGGCCCACCGCCCATGCGCGATCCCGAGTATGACGCGGCCGTCAGGGACATCGCCGCCATCCAGCGTGAGCGCGCGGAGGCGAACGGCTTCACCTTCATCGACATGCGGACGGAACTGTCGGATGCGAGCGGCCAATATGCCGAGACCGGTCCTGATGACACCGGCATGGTGAGACGGCTGCGCGGCCGGGACGGCATTTCTTTCTACAAGGCCGGTAACAACCGCATGGGCCAGATCGTGCTCGCCGCCATCGTCAGCAGCAGCGATGCCCCCGCACAGCAAGCATCCGGTCAGCCTCCTCAGGACGCGGCTGAGCAGACGCCCCAGGTGCCGCTCTTCGGCCAGCTGCTCATGAATGGTGAAACCTATACCGTGCAGCCCGAAGGCGTCACTGCCAATGCCGTGATGCTGACCTCAGCCGGCCTCAGCGGCGAGGCTGCATTGAAGGCCCTGCGCGACATCGCCCCTGAAGGCAGCAGTGCCGAAAGACTTTTCAAGCGCGGGGAAGCGCCATCAGCTCCCGCTGGCCGCGCAGATGACTTCTCTGCGCCGGCCCCTTTTCCTTGACGTCCGGAAAGTGCCGGAACGGCAGTCTCACATTACCGGGGCAGGGTTGTCTCGCCCATGAGATATTCATCCACCGCATGCGCTGCCTGGCGGCCTTCGCGGATGGCCCAGACGACGAGCGACTGGCCACGGCGCATGTCGCCGGCTGAGAACACCTTCGGGATCGAGGTCTTGTAGTTCATCACATTGGCCTCGACATTGCCGCGGCCGTCGAGCTTCACCTCGAGCGACTTCAGCAGGCCGTCGTGCATCGGGTGCACGAAGCCCATGGCGAGCAGAACGAGATCAGCCTTGAGGTCGAATTCCGAACCGGGAACTTCCTTCATCTGGCCGTCGACCTTCACGCAATGCAGCGTCTTCACCTCGCCGTTCTCGCCAGAGAAGGACTTGGTCATCACCGAGAAGTCACGCTCGGCACCTTCCATGTGGGAAGAGGAGGTGCGCATCTTCAAAGGCCAGTTGGGCCAGGTGAGAAGCTTGTTTTCCTTCTCCGGCGGCTGCGGCATCACTTCGAGCTGCGTCACCGTCAGTGCACCCTGGCGCACCGAGGTGCCGATGCAGTCAGAGCCCGTGTCGCCGCCGCCGATCACCACCACATGCTTCTGCACGGCCAGGATCGGCCGGTTGTCCTGCGGCGGCTCCTTGCCGACGCGGCGGTTCTGCTGCGGCAGGAAGTCCATGGCGAAATGTATGCCCGCCAGATCACGCCCCGGAATGGCCAGGTCACGCGGCTTCTCGGAGCCGCCTGAGAGAACGACGGCATCGAAGCTGTCGATCAGCTGCCTGGCATCCTGTGTTACGCCGACATTGACGCCATAATGGAAGGTCACACCCTCCGCCTCCATCTGCGTGAGACGGCGGTCGATCAGGTGCTTTTCCATCTTGAAGTCGGGAATGCCATAGCGCAGCAGGCCGCCGGCGCGTCCGTTCTTCTCGAACACATGCACGCTGTGACCCGCACGCGCCAGCTGCTGTGCCGCAGCGAGGCCCGCGGGGCCGGAGCCGATCACGGCCACCTTCTTGCCCGTCTTGTCGCGGTAGGATTCCGGCTTGATCCAGCCATGCTCCCACGCCTTGTCGACGATGGCACATTCGATGGTCTTGATGGTGACGGGCGTGTCCTCGAGGTTCAGCGTGCAAGAGGCCTCGCAGGGGGCGGGGCAGACGCGGCCGGTGAATTCGGGGAAATTGTTGGTGGAGTGGAGATTGCGCGAGGCCTCCTCCCAGTCGCCCAGATAGACGAGGTCGTTCCAGTCGGGGATCTGGTTGTTGACCGGGCAGCCGTTGTGACAGAACGGAATGCCGCAGTTCATGCAGCGCGCCGCCTGTGACTTCACCGCCTCTTCCGAGAGCGGGATCACGAACTCATGGTAGTGCCGCACACGGTCGGCGGCCGGTGTGTACTTCCGGTCCTGCCGCTCGATCTCGAGGAAACCCGTAACCTTTCCCATCTTATGCGCTCCTCTTGACGCCGATCGTCATGCCATCGCTGTGCTTTTGTGCCTCTTCGAGTTCCTTGAGTGCGCGGGCATATTCGACCGGCATCACCTTCACGAACTTCGGCAGATAGGCTGCCCAATTGTCGAGGATCGTCTTGGCACGCGACGACCCTGTGTACTTCACATGGCGCGTCAGCAGTTCCCACACGCGCTCAGCATCATTGCGGTCCATCTGCGATGTCACGTCCACGAGGCCGTGGCTGATCAGGTCTCCGCTCGCATGCAGCAGCTTCTCGGTGGTCTTCTCCTCCGCCGGAACCGGCTGCAGGTCGACCATGGAGAGGTTGCAGCGCTTGGCGAAGTCGCCCGCCTCGTCGAGCACGTAAGCCACGCCGCCTGACATGCCCGCCGCGAAGTTGCGGCCCGTGTCGCCGATGACCAGCACCACGCCACCCGTCATATATTCGCAGCCGTGGTCACCCACGCCCTCGACCACGGCAACGGCGCCTGAGTTGCGTACCGCGAAACGCTCGCCCGCCACACCACGCAGGTAGCACTCGCCGGTGATCGCGCCATAGAGCACCGTGTTGCCTGCGATGATGGAGGTCTCCGGCTTGAAGCCGATCTTCTCATGCGGGCGGACGATGAGCTTGGCTCCCGAGAGGCCCTTGCCGACATAGTCGTTGGCCTCGCCCGTCAGTTCCAGCGTGACACCCTTCGCACCCCATGCGCCGAAGCTCTGCCCGGCGATGCCGGTGAGCTTGACCATGATGGTGTCCTCAGGCAGGCCGGCATGGCCATAGCGCTTGGCCACCTCGCCTGAGAGCATGGCGCCCGCGGTGCGGTCATAGTTGTGGATCTTCGTCTCGATCACGACCTTTTCGCCGCGCTCCAGCGCAGGCGCTGCTTCCGCAATCAGCTTGCGGTCGAGGATCTTGTCGATGCCATGGTCCTGCACCGTCACGCGCTTGGTGGCGATGGGGCCAACCACATCCGGCTTGGCGAAGATCTTCGAGAAGTCGAGGCCACGCGCCTTCCAGTGCGCGATCGCCGTCTGCTGGTCGAGGAAGGCCGTCTCGCCGATGAGTTCGTCGTAGTTGCGAAGGCCCATCGCCGCCATCAGCTCGCGCACTTCCTCCGCCACGAAGAAGAAGTAGTTGATGACATGCTCCGGCTGGCCCTTGAAGCGCTTGCGCAGCTCCGGGTCCTGCGTGGCAACACCGACAGGGCAGGTGTTGAGATGGCACTTCCTCATCATGATGCAGCCAGCCGCAATCAGCGGAGCGGTCGCAAAGCCGATCTCGTCAGCACCCAGAAGTGCGGCGATGACCACGTCACGGCCCGTGCGGATGCCGCCGTCGGCCTGCACCGCGATGCGGCCGCGGAGATCATTCGTCACCAGCGTCTGCTGCGTCTCGGCCAGGCCGATCTCCCACGGGAGACCGGCATGCTTGATGGAGGTGAGCGGAGAGGCACCCGTGCCGCCTTCATAGCCCGAGATCGTCACATGGTCCGCATGCGCCTTGGAGACGCCCGCGGCCACCGTGCCGACGCCGACCTCGGAGACGAGCTTCACCGAGACCTGTCCGGCCGGGTTCACGTTCTTGAGGTCGAAGATCAGCTGGGCCAGGTCTTCAATCGAATAGATGTCATGGTGCGGCGGGGGCGAGATGAGGCCCACGCCCGGCGTCGAGTGGCGCACCTTGGCGATGGTGGCATCCACCTTGTGGCCGGGCAGCTGGCCGCCTTCGCCGGGCTTGGCGCCCTGCGCCATCTTGATCTGCATCATGTCGGAGTTGACGAGATATTCCGTTGTCACACCGAAGCGGCCGGAGGCCACCTGCTTGATGGCGGAACGCATGGAGTCGCCATTGGCCATCGGCTTGAAGCGGTCTGACTCCTCGCCACCCTCGCCGGTGTTGGACTTGCCGCCGATGCGGTTCATCGCAATCGCCAGCGTCGTATGCGCCTCGCGGCTGATCGAGCCGAAGGACATCGCACCTGTGGCGAAACGCTTCACGATGTTGGCGGCAGGCTCAACCTCGGAAATGTCGACGGGCTTGCGGCCCATCTCCTCGGCGGTGCGGATGCGGAAAAGTCCGCGCATGGTCTTCAGCCGCTCGGACTGCTCGTTCACCGCCTTGGCGAAGGCGACATACTTGTCCTTGGCATTGCCGCGCACGGCATGCTGCAGGTTGGAGATCGTGTCGGAATTCCACACATGCGCTTCACCGCGGATGCGCTGGGCGTAATCGCCGCCCACGTCGAGCGCTGCGCGGAACACCGGGTTCTCGCCAAAGGCATTCTCATGCCGGCGGAAGGCTTCTTCCGCGATCTCGAGCAGACCAACGCCCTCGATCTGGGTCGCCGTGCCGGTGAAATACTTGCTTACGAAGTCGGAGGAGAGGCCCACCGCATCGAAGATCTGCGCGCCGCAATAGGACTGGTAGGTCGAGATGCCCATCTTGGACATGACCTTCAGAATGCCCTTGTCGACGGCCTTGATGTAGCGCTTAACCGCTTCGTAGCCCGTGATCTTCTCCTCGAGCGTGGGGAGCATGTCCTCCAGCGTCTCGAAGGCGAGATAGGGGTTGATGGCCTCGGCGCCATAGCCTGCGAGTGCGCAGAACTGGTGCACCTCGCGCGCTTCGCCCGTTTCCACAACGAGGCCCACCTTCGTGCGCAGGCCCTTGCGGATCAGGTGATGATGCGTGGCAGACGTCGCCAGCAATGCCGGGATCGGCACGCGCTCGGCGGAGACGGCACGGTCGGACAGGATGATGATGTTGTAGCCATCCTTCACCGCGCGCTCGGCCAGCGCACACACGCTGTCGAGGGCCGCTTCCATGTAGTCGTGACCGTTCGCCACATCATAGGTGATGTCGATGGTGGCGGTGCGGAACGGGTTGTCGGCCACCGCGCCGATGGTGCGGATGCGCTCCAGGTCGTCATTCGTCAGGATCGGCTGGGCCACCTCGAGGCGCATGTGCGTCGAGGTGCCCTTGAGGTCCAGCAGGTTGGGGCGCGGCCCGATGAAGGAGACGAGCGACATCACCAGCTCCTCACGGATCGGGTCGATGGGCGGGTTCGTCACCTGCGCGAAGTTCTGCTTGAAATAGGTGTCGAGCATCTTGGGCCGGTCGGACAGCGCCGAAATCGGCGAGTCGTTGCCCATGGAGCCCACGGCCTCCTGGCCGGTCTGGGCCATCGGCGCCATCAGAACCTTCAGGTCTTCCTGCGTGTAGCCAAAGGCCTGCTGACGATCCAAAAGCGCCACGGTGGACGTTGCGCGCTTCGTCTTGGAGGCGGGCAGGTCCTTCAGCACGATCTGCGTGCGCTTCAGCCACTCCTTGTAGGGGTGCGCGTTCGAAAGCTGCTTCTTCAGCTCCTCGTCCGAGATCATGCGGCCCTGTTCGAGGTCGATGAGCAACATCTTGCCCGGCTGCAGCCGCCACTTGTGGGTGATGTGCTCTTCCGCGAACTGCAGGCAGCCCATTTCGGAGGCAAGCAGAATGTGACCGTCATCGCTCGTCATGTAGCGCGAAGGCCTGAGGCCGTTGCGATCCAGCGTGGCGCCGATCATCTTGCCGTCGGTGAAGACCATGGCGGCGGGGCCGTCCCATGGTTCCATCAGGGCTGCGTGATATTCGTAGAAGGCGCGGCGGTCCTCGTCCATCAGCGGGTTGCCAGCCCAGGCTTCGGGGATCAGCATCATCATGGCGTGGGGAAGCGAATAGCCGCCCATGGTCAGGAATTCGAGCGCATTGTCGAAGCACGCCGTGTCCGACTGGCCTTCGTATGAAATGGGCCAGAGCTTGGAGAGGTCCTCGCCCAGGATATCGGAGCGCATGTTGGCCTGGCGCGCGGCCATCCAGTTGTAGTTGCCGCGCACCGTGTTGATTTCGCCGTTGTGGCACACGAAGCGATAGGGGTGGGCCAGCGGCCAGGAGGGGAAGGTGTTGGTCGAGAAGCGCTGGTGCACCATGGCGAAGGCGGACTCGACGCGGCCGTCCTCAAGGTCACGGTAATAGGCGCCCACATCCTTGCCGAGGACGAGGCCCTTATAGACCAGCGTGCGGGCCGAGACGGAGACCGGGTAATAGGTCTTGGCCTTCGCACCCAGCACTTCCAGCACGCGGTTCGACACGACCTTGCGGCAGACGAAGAGCTTGCGCTCGAAATGGGCCTCGTCGCGGATGGTGGGGCCGCGGCCAATGAACACCTGGCGGTGCACGGGCTCCGTGCCCTTCACCGAATATCCGAGTACGGAGGAATCGACGGGAACGTCGCGCCAGCCGAGGACCTTCAGGCCCTCTTCGCGCGTCGTCTCCCACCAGATGCGTTCGATGTCCTGGCGGTAGACGGGCTCGCGCGGCATGAAGAGCTGGCCCACGCCATAATGGCCGGCGGCGGGAAGTTCGAAGCCGATGCGCTTGGCTTCTTCCGTGAAGAAGGAATGCGGGATCTGCAGCATGAGGCCCGCACCGTCGCCCGCCTTGGGGTCGGCACCCACGGCGCCACGATGCTCGAGGTTCTTGAGGATGGAGAGGCCATCCGCGATCATGCGGTGGCTCTTCTTGTTGTGGATGTTGGCGATCAGCCCGATGCCGCAGGCATCGTGTTCGTTGCGCGGGTCATAGAGACCATGCGCTTCGGGAAGTCCCTCTGGCCGGTATTGAATGTTCATGGCCGTCGCCTTTCCTTCTTCCTCGTCCCACCTTAAACCCACGCCGGTCCTGATTGAACCTGGTGGTGCCGTCTTGTTCTGTTGCGCAGGGGTGTCGATCTTCGCCGGTTGGGCCCTGAAGGCCCCGGAACCCGGGCGGGCGATCAAACTCCTGGGCGGTCGTCCTGCCCTGAGCCTCTCGCCCGTTACTTGCGTTTGCGGAGCGTTGCCCGTGGCATGCAAGCAGCGTCAACGGCCGGTTTGGCCGTCGTATTCAGGGTCTTTGTGGTCGTATTCCGGAGCATCCGGGGTCCACTTGCCTTGATTAACACCGCGAAAGGACAGCGACACTGTCCTATCTTCTTATGGCAGAATGGGGGGCACCACGCAAGGAAGGAATCAGACCCCTGCCAAATGGCCAGATGATTCCACTGTTGAGAATTCCCGCAATTGGGATAATCTCTCAGATATGAAACTGGCGACGTTGATGGATGACAGCATCGAAATGCGCATCGCGCAACGCATCCGTTCGCTGCGCACCGAGCGGCAGTGGCCGCTGGAGGAACTGGCCAGCCGCAGCGGGGTGAGCCGCGCCAGCCTGTCGCGCATCGAGAATGGCGAGGTCAGCCCCACCGCCGCCGTGCTCTGCAAGCTCTGCACCGCCTTCGGCCTCACCCTGTCACGCCTGATGGTGCTGGTGGAGGAGGGGTTCACACCCCTTCTGCCGCGCGGCTCCCAGGTCACCTGGACCGACCCCGATACGGGCTACCAGCGCCGTGCCGTTTCCCCGCCCGCCCTTGGCCTGTCGGGAGAGGTGGTCGAGTCGATGCTCAAGCCCTCCACCCGCATCGCTTATGAGCAGCCGCCGCGTGCCGGCCTCGAGCATCACCTGGTGATGCGCGAAGGCGCACTGACGCTCACCGTGGGTGGCGTTGCGCATGACCTGGCGCCAGGTGATTGCCTGCGCTACCGGCTCGACGGCCCGAGCCTGTTCGAAACGCCCGCCCACAGCGGCGCGCGCTATCTGCTGTTCATGGTGTGAGGTGAAAATGGACATCCGCCGCGGCGATCTCTCCGACCAGCGCATCGTGGCGTTGCTGAAATATCACTTCGACAAGTGCCACGCGGAATCCCCGCCGGAGAGTTGCCATGTCTTCGACATCACGCGGCTCGCCGTGCCCGAGATCGACTTCTGGGCCGCATGGGAGGCTGACGCGCTGCTCGGTGTCGGCGCCATGAAGCCGCTCGACGCCACGCATGGCGAGGTGAAGTCGATGCATACGGCCGAGACGGCGCGGCGGCGCGGGGTGGCCAGCGCCATCCTCAACCACATTATCGCGTCATCGCGAGAGCGGGGGCTCACCCGCCTCAGCCTTGAAACTGGGTCCTACGGATACTTCCTGCCGGCGGTTGCTCTCTACACGTCCCACGGCTTCACGGAATGCCCGCCGTTTGGCGATTACCGGCAGGATCCCAACAGTCTTTTCCTCACCCTGGCCCTGTGAGAAGGGGCAGGGCGCCCTTCCACACAACGTAAAGCCCCGTCATGATCACGAAGAGTGCGAAGGCGGATGCAAGGCGTCCCTTGGCCTTGCCGAGATGCCGTCCGGCGAAGGTGCCGGTCAGGCCTCCCAGCACGCCACCTGCGATGAAGAAGCCAGCGATCCGCCAGTCCACCAGGCCTGAGAGCGCGTAATTCGAGGCCGTCGTTGCCCCAAAGGCGGTGACGGCCACAAGCGAGGTGCCGATGGCATTGGCAATCGGCATGCCCGTTGCCAGCATCAGCCCCGGCACGATGAGGAAACCGCCGCCAATCCCGAAGAAGCCCGACAAGGCGCCCACCGCAAAGCCAATTGCCAGCAGCAGTGGCAGGAGCTGCCGCGCGGTTGAGAAGCTGAGGCGCACATCGGGGTTTCCCTCGGCATCCTTCTTGAGGAACATGACGGTGCCGACAACCACCATCAGCACGCCGAACAGCGCCAGCAGCTGATCGCCAGGCATTCTGATGGCGAGTGAAGAGCCAGCGACGGCGCCGGTGATGCCGGCCGCCGAGAACGCCACGGCGCAGGGCCATTTCACCCTGCCGCTTCGCGCATGGTTCACCACATTGGCCAGCGCCGAAAGTGACACCGCGATGGCGCTGGTACCGATCGCCAGGTGGGTTGAGCCAACGCCCACCACATAAAGCAGCAGGGGAACCGCGATGATCGAACCACCCCCGCCGACAAGCCCCAGGACGAAACCGACAAGCCCACCGGAGGCAGTCGAGAGCATGTCTTGCAGGTCAACGAACAAGGCCGGCACTCCTGAGGCTGCCATCCGGCCGCGATCGGTCTCTTGCCCGGCCCGATTGCTGCCAGAAGCGGCAACCCGGCTTGCGCCGGGTTCGCGGCTCACACTTGCTGCAAGTCACCCCCGCGAAACCGGGTAGCCGGCAGCCTTCCACGCCTCGATACCGCCATCGAGGATATAGACGTCGGCGTCGGTGCAGGCGGCCAGTGCCTGGGCATTCATCCGCGTGCGCGCCCCCGACTTGCAGTGGAAGACAACGGCGGGCGCCCCGGTGATCGCACTGTCACCAATGCGCGAGAGAGGTTCATTGCGCGCACCGGGGATGTTCTCGTCCCTGAACTCGTTCACCTCCCTGATATCGACCAGGGTGGCGCCCTGGTCGACCAGCTTCTTTGCCTCAGCGGCCGTGATGTGCTTGAGCTGCATAATGTTCCGTTCCTTCAGCAGTAGATGGTCTTGAGGGTGGAGAGGATCTCACGCACGCGGGGATCGCTCACGCGATAGAAGACCTGTTGCGCGTCGCGGCGTGTTCCAACGATGTTTTCTTCCCGCATCTTGGCAAGATGCTGGGACAGGGCGGACTGGCTCAGCCCCACCTTGACGGTGAGCGCCATGACGCTCATCTCTCCCTGTTCGAGGAGCCTGCACAGGATCATGAGACGCTTCTCGTTGCCGAGCGCCTTTAGCATGGCGGCGGCTTCGGATGCCTTTTCCTCAAAACCTTCGAGGGTCATGTCGCGCAACGGTTTGGCCATACGGCTTCCTCTTTAGACCTTGCTAATTTAGATTATTCTAATATGATGTCAAGCGACATTGGCCCCGGAAGGATTTGACCATGACCAAACCCATCATCCACGCCTTCTTCGATGAGCCGACCAATACGGTGAGTTATCTGGTCGCTGATCCGGAAACGAAGCGGGCAGCCGTGATCGATCCCGTTCTCGACTATGATCACAAGTCGGGCAAGGCCAATGTCAAATCCGCCGATGCCATTCTCGCCAAGGCGCGGGCGGAGGGTTTTACGATCGAACGTGTGCTCGAAACCCACGTCCATGCGGACCATCTCTCGGGCGCGCCTTACATCAAGATCAAGACCGGGGCGAAGGTGGCGATCGGCGAGCGCATCAAGGAAGTTCAGAAGATCTTCCGCGCCGTGTTCAATGCCTTGGACGTCTCAGGCGAAGGCTCCGAATTCGATATCCTGTTCAAGGACGGGGATAGGTTCAGCATCGGCAGCCTGACGGGGGAGGTCATTGCCACGCCAGGCCATACCCCGGCTTGCGTCTCCTACAGGATCGAGGATGCGGTGTTCGTGGGCGATACCATCTTCATGCCGGATTACGGCACCGCGCGGGCTGACTTTCCCGGCGGCGACGCCCGCACCCTTTACCGTTCCATCCGCAAGCTCATGGCACTGCCGCGAGAGACGCGGCTGTTCATGTGCCACGATTACCTGCCGAAGGATGGCCGCACCCACTTCGCCTGGGAAACCACGGTGGGCGAAGAATTCGACCGGAATGTCCATGTCCATGATGGCATCACGGAGGAGGATTTCGTGAAGATGCGCACCACGCGCGACGCGACCCTCTCCGCCCCGACGCTTCTGATGCCGTCGATCCAGGTCAATATGCGGGCGGGCCAGCTTCCACCGGCGGATGCCAACGGCGTGCACTATCTCCGCGTGCCGATCACGCTTTTGCAGTAGACCCCCTGCACGCCGCAACATCGCGGGGGGAATGCAGAGGGCGCAGTCAGAAACAGCTACGCACCGGGCCGATTTGCTTTATCATGCAAAAGATTCGTGACACCGACCCGTCTCCCTGGATCAATGGCCATTTCTCCCAACCTTCGCGGCATCGGCGCCGTCATTCTTGCAACGGCCGCTTTCGTCGCCAATGACACCTGCATGAAGCTGGCGCTGTCGGATTCGCCGCCTTTCCAGGTGCTTGTCATGCGCGGCATTGCGGCGCTGCTGTGGTGCCTGCCCGTGATCCTTGCGGTGGGGCTGATCCGCGAACTGCCCAAGGCCTTCAATCCCTGGGTGGTGCTGCGCTCCCTGAGCGAGGTGGCGGCGATCCTCTGTTTCATTAGCGCGCTCGGGCATATGCCCATCGCCGACGTGACGGCGATCGCGCAGATTGCCCCGCTCCTGGTGCTGCTCGGCATGTGGCTTTTCTTCGGCGAGAGGGTGGGCAGCCTTCGCCTCGGTCTCGTCGGGCTCGGCATCACGGGCGCGCTGCTGGTTGCCCAGCCAGGCGGTGAGGCAGCCTCACCCTTTGCGATCCTCGGCTTCTTCACGGCGGTGGGGGCGGCGGGCCGGGACATCCTTTCGCGCAAGGTGCCAGCCCGTACACCTGCGCTGGTGGTCACCTTTTCCACCCTGCTGATCGTCATGCTCGGCGCCGCTCTCATGTCCTTTCTTTTCGAGACGCAGGTCCAGCCGACGTTCAGGCATGGCTGGCTGATGTTCATTGCCGGATTTTTCCTCATGTGCGGCCATTCCCTCGTGTTCATGGCCTATCGCATCGCGCCGGCGCGCGTGGTGGCGCCATTCAACTATTCCTTCATGATCTGGGCCGGCCTCTCGGGCCTTCTCGTCTTCGGTGATGTGCCGAATGGACTGGCGCTTGCGGGCATGGCGCTGATTCTCGCAGCGGGCCTTGCCGTGGTGCTGCTCGAGGGCCGCTCACGCCAGGGCGGAACGGCGCCGGTGAAGGGCTGAGATGGGGCCGCGCGTTCTGATCGTGCTGCATTCGGAAACCTCGACCCCGGGGCGCATCGGCCACATGCTGGCGGAAAAGGGCTTCGCACTCGATATCCGGCGTCCATGCCTGGGTGATGCGTTGCCCGGAACGCTCGCAGACCACGCAGGTGCGGCGATCTTCGGCGGTCCGATGAGCGCCAACGACCCCGACGACTGGATCACCCGCGAGATCGACTGGATCGGCGTGGCGCTCAGGGAGGACAAGCCGTTTCTTGGGGTCTGCCTCGGCGCACAGATGCTCTCGAAGCAACTCGGCGGAAGCGTCAGCCCCCATGCCGGCGGCCTTGTCGAGATCGGCTACTATCCGCTGAAGCCGACGGAAGAGGGCCTTACCCATGGCCCCTGGCCGGAACATGTCTATCACTGGCACCGCGAGGGCCTGACGCTTCCTTCAGGCGCAGTACGCCTTGCCACAGGGGAAACCTTCGAGAACCAGGCCTTCCGGTATGGTCGGAAGGCCTATGGCATCCAGTTCCACCCGGAGGTGACGAGGCTCACCATGCACCGCTGGGGCGTGATCGGCGCGCACCGCTTCGTGCTGCCAAACGCACAGGACTCGCGCGCCCACCTGGAGGGCAACCTGTTGCATGACCAGGCGGTGAAACTCTGGCTCTCACGGTTCCTCGATCACTGGCTGGCTGCTGGCGGCTGATCTCTGCGGCTGGTCTGTGCCGGGCTGGAACGGCCATCGTGGCGCGTTAATCCTTTCTTTCCTGAATGGAAACTTTTCCGAAACACAGATCGGACATGATCTGCCCATGGCAAGCGGGCCCGGAGCGGGACCAGAGCCAGGGGCGAACCGGGATCATGTACTGCGTACCCGGCCTCCCGATTTCAAGGGGGAGCCCCGGTCAGGGGGCTCCCCGCTTGCCGTCCGGCTTACCTTCTGCTTGCGACACCGGACGCCAGGCATGACATAGTACTGGTCATGTCCTCATCAACTGGCTTCCAGACCTGGCTCAGGCCCGAACCGGCCGGGCTTTATTGCATACCCGGCGATTTCCATATCGATCCCGCCGCGGCCGTGCCGCGTGCCGTCATCACCCACGGCCATTCCGACCATGCGCGCCCCGGCCATGGCGCCGTGCTCGCCACTGCCGACACGCTCGCCATCATGCGTCTCCGGCTGGGTGAGGCGGGCGCCGCGCATGGCCAGGCGCTGGCCTATGGAGCACCGCTGACGATCAGGGACGTGACGGTGACCCTCGTTCCCGCCGGACACATCCTCGGCTCGGCCCAGATCGTGATCGACTATCGTGGCCAGCGCGCCGTGATCTCGGGCGATTACAAGCGCCACCATGACCCGACCTGCGAAGCCTTCGAACTCGTGCCCTGCGATCTCTTCGTTACCGAGGCGACCTTCGGCCTTCCCGTCTACCGGCATGAGCCCGCATCGCAGGAGGCGGCAAAGCTCCTTGCCTCGCTGGAGGACTTTCCGGAGCGCACGCACCAGATCGGCGTCTATGGCCTGGGCAAGTGCCAGCGGCTGATCGCGCTGCTGCGGCAGGCGGGCTATCAGCGCCCAGTCTGGCTCCACGGCGCGCTGCGTTCGATGACGGACTACTATGTCGCGCGCGGTATCGATCTTGGCGATGTGCCTGCGGTGGCCGATGCGCCCGGCAAGCTTGCAGGCGAAATCGTCCTCTCGCCGCCCTCAGCGCTGGGAGACCGCTGGTCCCGCCGCCTCGCCGATCCGCTGTCAGGCTTTGCTTCCGGCTGGATGAGAATCAGGGGGCGCGTGCGCCAGCGCGGTGTGGAACTGCCTCTCATCATCTCTGACCACTGCGACTGGCCTGAACTGCTGCAGACCATCACGGAGACCGGGGCAGGGGAGGTCTGGGTCACCCACGGGCGGGAAGAGGCGCTGGTGCATGAGCTGGGCAAGCGCGGCATCAAGGCCGGTGCGCTGCGTCTTGTCGGCCGCGAGGATGACGCCGAATGAAAGCCTTTTCGAGCCTCCTCGACCGCCTTACCTATACCCCCGCCCGCAATGGCAAGCTCTTGCTGATGCGGAATTATTTCCTTTCAGCGCCCGATCCCTGCCGTGGCTATGCGCTCGCCGCCCTGACCGGTGATCTTCCCGTCGACTTTCCGCTTCGCCGCGTGCTTTCGGACATCGGCGAAAGCCGCTTCGACCCCGACCTCTTCCGGATGTCGCGTGATGACGTGGGCGACACGGCGGAGACCGTTGCCCTGATATGGCCCGCCACGGCGGTGCAGGGTGAGGCGCCGCGGCTGCAAGAAATCGTGGCTGCCCTGTCGAAGGCGGGGCGATCTGGCCATGCAGCACTCCTCACACACTGGCTCGACCGGCTGGACGCAACGGGCCGCTGGGCGTTGCTCAAGTTCCTGGGCGGTGCCCCGCGCGTCGGGGTTTCCGCGCGGCTTGCCAAGCAGGCGGTTGCCGATGCCTTCGGAAAAGCCATCGATGACATCGAGGAAATCTGGCACGGCCTCCAACCTCCCTATGAGGAGCTGTTCGCCTGGCTGGAACAGAAGGCGGAAAAGCCATCGCTTTCCGCTGCACCCATCTTCCGTCCGCTGATGCTTGCGCATGCGCTGGAGGATGACGACTGGAACTCGCTCAACCTCGCGGATGTCGCCGCCGAATGGAAATGGGATGGCATCCGTGTTCAGGTTGCGTCGAAGGGCGGCATGACGCGCCTTTTTTCGCGCACGGGCGACGACATCGGGCAGGCCTTTCCGGAACTCGTCGATCATTTCCGCTTCGACGCGGTGCTCGACGGGGAGCTGCTGGTGGTCCGGGGCGGGGAGGTTGCGCCCTTCGCCGACCTGCAGCAGCGTCTCAACCGCAGAAGCGTCACGCGCGCCATGCTCACCACCCATCCCGCCCATGTCCGCTTCTATGATGCCCTCGAGATCGGCGGTGAGGACTTGCGCGGACTTCCCTTCAGTGCAAGGCGCCAGCGGCTGGAGGACTGGCACGCCGCACATGGTCCCGCCTTGAGTGATCTCTCCGAAATCCTGCACTTCTCCAGCAAGGAGGCCCTGCAGGCCCGTTGGGAGGCGACCCGGGAGGAGGGAATCGAAGGCCTGATGCTGAAGCGCAAGGACAGTCCCTATCTGTCCGGCCGGCCCAGGGGACACTGGTGGAAGTGGAAGCGCGCCGCGCTCACGGCCGATTGCGTGCTGCTCTATGCCCAGAAGGGTGCGGGAAAGCGCTCCTCCTTCTATTCCGATTATACTTTCGGTGCCTGGACCGAGAGGGATGGCGAGGCCATGCTCGTGCCGGTCGGAAAGGCCTATTCCGGCTTCACCGACGAGGAACTCGTGAAGCTTGACCGCTTCATCCGCCAGAACACGGTGGACCGCTTCGGCCCCGTCCGTTCGGTCGCACCCGGACTGGTGCTGGAGATCGCCTTCGACGCGATCCAGCCCTCCGCCCGCCACAAGTCCGGCATTGCCATGCGCTTCCCCCGCATCTCCCGCATCCGCTGGGATAAGCCCGCGCGGGAAGCCGATACGCTCGATCGCCTGAAGGCGTTAATCACCGCAGTCCGCTGAGCGCGTCCTTCGGCACCCGGCAGGCCACCGAATAGGCCGGGTTGAATACATTGGCCACGTCGTAGCGCACCGCCTGTCCCATGACATGGCTGGCGGCCACTGCGTCCAGCCCGTAGTCCGCCATCAGCCAGTCGTGCATTTCCGTCGTGGCGTGCTGCAGCGCCTGGTCGAGGGGGCGGGCGTTGCCGATGGTGAATATCTCGTGCTCATTCATGCCGCGCGGCCAGCCGATTTTGGTGTCCTTCAATACCCGCAGCGAGAAGGTCACCTCCGCGGCTGTCTCGATGCCGGTGCCCACGATTTCGCCATCCGCCTGCTGGGCGTGGACATCGCCGAGAAAGAACAGCG
The DNA here is from genome assembly GCF_044239095.1 of Aestuariivirga sp. Classification (GTDB taxonomy): domain Bacteria; phylum Pseudomonadota; class Alphaproteobacteria; order Rhizobiales; family Aestuariivirgaceae; genus Aestuariivirga. The sequence goes on from NZ_JBIICB010000019.1 coordinate 25,371, forward strand.
CGCCGGGCACGGAGACGGGGAACATCACCTCGACCCCGGCCTTGAAACCCCGGTAATCCATGTTGCCGCCATAGCGCCCGCTGGTGGCGGTCGAGATCGCCTGGCCCAGATCCGGCGCAACGCCGAAACAGCCGATCATCGGCTCAACCGCGACTGACCAGCGGGCAAGCTGGGCAGGCGGCTCAGCCAGCCGGGCGCGGCCGGTTTGGGCATCGATCAGCCATTGCGTCTGGCGGCGTGCGGGAAAGCGGTGCACGGCCGAGGGATCAACCACGTTGGGGCTCAGCACGTCAAAGGTCCAGCCGGTGCTCCGCGTCATGCGGATGCCGTGGATTGTGACGAGGAGTGCGTCCCCCGGTTCTGCCCCGGCGACAAAGAACGGCCCGGTCATCGGGTTCGGCCTGTCGCCGATCTTGATGCCGCGATGGTCGAAGCCATGCGCGTCGGCAGTCTCCGCCGTCACCGTGTCGCCGCTGGCGATCGTGAGGACGGGGGCATGGCTGCCAATCGAGTTGTGCAGCATGGTGGGTGAGAAATGATGCGCTGTCATGATCAGGCGAGGCTCGCTGCAAAAAGTTTCTTTGCCAGGATCACGGCAGCGGGTCCATTGGCCGCCGTGCCGTCCGCCCCGACCCGCTCGACCCACTCGGGATGCCGTACAATGGCCGAGCCCCCCACCATGATGCCGACCTTGGGGTTCAGCGACAGCTCCCGCACGCGGGCGATCGCCTGTGCCAACCCATCCACATTGAGGTCGGAGCCGAGGGAAAAGCCGACGACGCTGAACCATTCGCGCGCCACGATTTCGGCCGCATCCTCAAAGCGCGGCGTGGCGCAGGTCCAGACATGCCAGCCGCCCGCGCGCAGGAACTTCTGCACGATGCTGCTGCCAAGGCTGTGCTGTTCGCCGGGTGCGGTCGCAAGAAGCACCTTGCGCTTCTCGTCATGGCCCGGCACCTGATCGAGGCCTTCAAACACGAAAACCAGCCGTTGCAGCCGGGCCACGCCCAGCGTCACATCCAGAAAATCGATCCTGTCGTCGTTCCACAATTCACCGAGGTGCCGTGCGGTGGGCTCGAGCAGTTCCGTATGCAGGATGTCGAGCGAAATGCCCCGGTCCTTGAGCCCCAGGATGAAGTCGAAGGCATCATTGTTTTCCGGGCCCAGGACGAGGGTCGCAAGTTCGTCGATGTCGGAGGTCTGCGGCAGCAGGGGCGGCTCGTCAGCGCTGGAAACCTGCTCATGCAGCGCAAGAAGCCGCGGCACCACTTGCTCCGCCACGATCCGTCTGAGCTTGGCATAACGGAAGTCGGGCACGTCAATGGTCACGGCCAAGGGCGGCAGGAAAGCCACCTCCGGCCCTGGGCCTTCATTCCGGCGTGAGTCCGGCTTTCCGTGACTCATGCCGTCGGAGTCGTTCCGGTCCTCCGTCATCCCCCATTCCCATCCGGATCAGCCAGTCGCAGAACGCCAGCCTTCTTGTTGTGTGTCAACCATAACTGACACTGGCACCCCGTGCAATCTGGTGCTTCGCACCTGCGATATGGAAGGGTGCCGGGGATACAGATGAAAGGGAGCTTGGGCTGCGGCCAGAGGCGATGCCTCGTACTGGAACCTGGTGGAGCGAAGGGGGATCGAACCCCTGACCTCGGCATTGCGAACGCCGCGCTCTCCCAACTGAGCTACCGCCCCTTTTCAGGTGGTTTCCACAGGCCGGATTGGCTTCTAGTCCCAGTCCCGGACAGCGTCAAGCTTGCTTGCGGGGGGCGGTACGCCTACATCTACACAGACCAAAAACCAAAGGGCTGCTTCCCCATGATGTCGATGAACCCCTTCCTGTGGCTGATCCTCACTGTCATCGACATCTATTTCTGGATCATCCTGGCCATGGTCGTGCTCAGCTGGCTCGTCGCCTTCAATGTGGTGAACCGCTCTAACCCCTACGTGCGTCAGTTCGGCCAGGCGCTGGAAAAGCTGACGGAGCCGCTGCTCCGGCCGATCCGCCGTTTCCTGCCTGACCTCGGCGGCATCGACATATCGCCGATCGTCCTGCTCATCGCCATGCAGTTCCTGGGCATGCTGGTCACCCGCCTCTTCGTCAATCTCGGCTGGGCGTGACCGCGGGCGAAACCGCCCGCAACAAGACCCTTCTGGTCACTGGAAATCCGGCGGAACTTGAGGCATTGATTGCCCGCGTGAATGCAGTGAAGGAAAGTTGAACATGGCGAAAATCATCGATGGCAAGGCCTATGCCGAGGGGCTGCGGGCGCGCATTGCGAAGGCCGTCTCCCTCCTCAAGGCGGAGCACGGCTTCACCCCCGGCCTCGCCGTGGTGCTGGTGGGAGAGGATCCGGCGTCCAAGGTCTATGTCGCCAACAAGGCCAAGCAGACGGTCGAGGTCGGCATGAACTCCTGGGAGCACAAGCTCCCCGCCGAGACCTCCGAGAAGGACCTTCTCGCCATCGTCGAGAAACTCAATGCCGACCCATCTGTCCACGGCATCCTCGTTCAGCTTCCGCTGCCCAAGCATATCGATTCGACCAAGGTGCTCTCTGCCATCTCGCCCGCCAAGGACGTTGACGGCTTCCATGTCGTTAATGTCGGCAAGCTCTCGACCGGGCAGGACTCGCTCGTGCCCTGCACGCCGGTGGGCTCGGTGATGCTGGCGAAAGACGTGCTGGGCTCGCTCGACGGGTTGGATGCGGTGGTCATCGGCCGCTCCAACATCGTTGGCAAACCCGTGGCGCAATTGCTGCTCGC
>NZ_JBIICB010000020.1:0-28083 GCF_044239095.1 Aestuariivirga sp.
GGCCCTGCGCATCACGGTGGTGCTGGACGAGCAGGCTGAAGGCCACGCCGTCCTGACGCTCGTCACCACCAAGGGCGATTTCGTCCTCGACAACCGCCGCAACGACATCCGCAGCTGGCATGCCGCCAACTACACGATGCTTAAGCGCCAGTCGGCGCAGGACCCGCGCAAGTGGGTGTCGCTCGAGTCCTCCAACAAGGACTCCGCCTTCGGCGGCACGGCCAGCAAGTAACAGGGGGAACATGCCATGCTGACGCTTCCCTTCCGCCTCGCCCTCACCGTCTTCATCGCGCTGTTCTGCGCCAGCAGCCTGGTGCGCCGCGCCGTGGCTGGGATCGCCGTATCCGCAGCCATCGTCGCCTTCCAGCACGAGCAGGCTTTCACTGCCTTCGCGGCGGCGGCGGCGGAAGATGGAACGCTGAAGGCGCTGCTGCTGCTCGCCGGCATCTGAATTCCCCCTCATCAGAGGGCCCGGCCGCGCCCGTGCGACCTTTGGTAGCGGAGACAATCCGGAGCCGGGCCGCCAGAATTCAACGCATGCATTGGGGAATTTTCGATAGCCTGCGCAAGCGCCGCGGCGTGGTCATCCACGCCGTCATGCTGGCGCTTGTGCTGCCCATGCTGCTTGGCCTCCTTCCGCAGCCCGCGCTATCCGCCGCGCAGACGCTTGACCGGGCCATCGCTGAATCGCTCTGCCTCACATCTGGAAAAGATGGGCCTGCCGGGCAGCAGCAGCATTCCGCCCATGGTGATGCATGCATCCTCTGCGGCCCTTGTTCTGCCGCGGGTCCGGCGCCGGGTGAGGCCGCCCGGGATGGCCGTGGCCTCCGCCCCGCCGCCGTTGCGGCCCCGCGCCCCTCAGCCCAGCTCCAACATCCCGAGACGTCCTGGCTGCTGTATGGCAGTCCGCCGCGCGGGCCGCCCTCCCTTCCCCGAGCCTGACTGCCTGAGCCGGTGTGCCCTTTTCCGGGCACGCCGCAACGCATGCCGATCAAGGGGAACTTCATTCCATGCCGATCACTTCCGGGCCGCAGCCGGACGCTGCCGCCAGTTCACGCCTGTACCGCGCCGTCTGGCGCTGGCATTTCTATGCCGGGCTTTATGTCATTCCATTTCTGCTCATGCTGGCCGTCACCGGCTTCTTCATGATGTTGTTCACGACCTACCTGCCGGAACATGGCGACCGGCTGCCGGTTGCCCCGCAGGCACAGGCGCTTCCCGCCACTGAGCTGGCGGAAGCGGCGCGTGCGTCCCTCGGCGCCGGGGCCGCGGTGAAGGACATCCGCACGCCCTATGACGCCGAGACACCGATGATGGTGACGGTGGCCGCGGGCGAGGTCAATCACGTGCTCGCCGTCGATCCCCATACGGGCGCCATCCTGCGGTCCATGCCGGAGGACAGTAGCTGGAACCTGTTTCTCGAAAACATCCACGGCACGCTTCTGCTTGGTCAGACGGGCGACTGGCTGATCGAGATCGCGGCAAGCCTCGGAATCATCCTCGCCGTCACCGGCGTCTACCTGTGGTGGCCGCGCGGCGAGGGCTTCGGGGCGGCGCTGGTTCCGAAGTTCAGCGCCAGCGGACGCAGCCTGTGGAAATCCTGGCACGAAACGACCGGCGCATGGATGGCCATCATCCTCGTGCTCTTCATGGTCACGGGCCTCGCATGGGCCTCGGTCTGGGGCGAGCGGTTCATGCAGGCCTGGAGCACTTTCCCGGCCGAGAAATGGGACAATGTGCCCCTGTCAGACAAGACCCATCTCTCGCTCAATGGCACGGGCGGGAAGCAGGTTCCCTGGGGCCTCGAACAGACGCCGCTTCCCGAATCGGGTTCGGCTGCCGGGGTTGCGGTCTTGCCGGGCGGCACGCCGCTCGACCTCTCCGGCATGGTGCAGCTCGGCCGCGCGCTGGGCATCGAAGGGCGCATGCGCATTACCCCGCCGGAGGGCGAGACGGGCGTGTGGACGATTTCGCAGAACAGCATGAGCTACGACGGCGCGAGCCCTACGCTGGACCGCACCATCCACGTCGACCAGTACACCGGCAAGGTGCTCGCCGATGTGCGCTATGCCGACTACGGCGTGGCCGCCAAGGCGATGGCCGTCGGCATCGCGCTGCATGAGGGCCAGCTGGGCTGGTGGAATTTCGCCATCAACGCGGTCTTCTGCCTGGCCTGCGTGTTCCTCTGCGTGTCAGGCGTGGTCATGTGGTGGAAACGCCGGCCCGTGGGGCGGGTCGGTTCCCCGAAATATCCGCGGGACTACACGGTGCCCGCGGGCGTTCTGGGTCTCGGCGCCGTGCTTGGCATTGTCTTCCCGCTCGGTGGCCTCGCCATCGCGCTCTTCGCCATCATCGATTTCTTCCTGCCAAAGCGGCTGAAGCAGGCCGGTGCGCAGTAGATCGTCATTCACAACAAGGAACTGGAAAACGCTCATGAAACACCTCAAGGACATCGCCTTCGCAGTGCTGCTGACCCTCGCCGCCGTGCTGGCCGCGCCCTGGGCGGGCGCGCATGATACCGCGATCAAGGCCGGCAACCTCGTCATCACCGGGCCGTGGTCGCGCCAGTCGCCCATGGCGGCGGATGTGGCGGCGGGCTTTCTCACCATCGCCAATACGGGCCAGGAGGACGACCGGCTGGTCAAGGCCGAAACCGCGATCAGTTCGATGACGCAAATCCACGGCATGAAGATGGAGGGCGACGTCATGAAGATGTTCGAGCTTCCCGAAGGCATCCCCATCCCCGCGGGCGGCACGGTGGAACTGAAGCCCAAGTCGCTGCACCTCATGTTCATGGGCCTGGCGAAGCCCCCCGCTGAGGGCGAGCACTTCACCGCCACGCTGACCTTCGAGAAGGCGGGAACGGTCGAGGTGCAATTTGACGTGCTGGCGCCCGGCGCCCACATGAACTGACGAACCGCCGGAGGCCGGCGCTTACCGCCGGCCTCCGCATTGCACAAGGTGACCCCCATGAAGATGATCCGCATCGCTGCCTGGGCGCTCGTGGCGGCCGTTCTGCTGTTCACCGGCGCCTCCTATTTCGGACTGACGCCGCTCAGGGAGAAGGCCGCCTCCTTCGCCGATGTCGGCGGACCCTTCATGCTCGCGTCGGCGAAGGGCGGTGTGGTGGACTCAGCCAGCCTCAGCGGCAACCCCTATGCCGTGTTCTTCGGCTTCACCCATTGCCCGGAAGTTTGCCCCACCGCCCTCTACGAGATGAGCACGATGCTCGCGAAGCTGGGCGAGGACGCCAAGCGGTTCCGCGTGTTCTTCATCACCGTGGATCCCGAGCGCGACACGGTGGCGATGATGAAGGACTACATGGCCAACTTCGACCCGCGCATCGAAGGCCTGGTGCCGGCCCCGGAGCAATTGCAGAAGCTTGCCGCCGCCTTCCGCGTCTACTACGCCAAGGTTCCAACCAGCGGCGGCGGCTACACCATGGACCACACGGCCTCCGTCTTCCTCATGGACGCCGATGGCCGCTTCGCCGGTACACTGGCCTATGGCGAGGAGGCCAGCACCCGCGAGGCCAAGCTACGGAAGCTGCTGGCGGGCCGCTGACGCTGGAGCATGATCTTGCATTGGGCGGGCAGGCCTCATGAGCAGGCGCCCGTGAGCACCCTCGTCCATGACGGGGGCCAGCAGGACTTCGCCTCAGAACGAGCCGCCCGTGCGGAAGCGGCCGCCGCCCGAGGGAAAGGAAAATCCGCCGCCACGGCCACCGCTTGGAAGCGAACCGCCCGGAAGCGACAGGCCGCCGCCCCAGCTGCCGCCCCAGTTGCCACCCTGCGGGAAGCGCGGCCATGACATGCCGCCGCCCGGGCCCAGCACGATATCGTCATAGCGCGGGAAGCGGTCGGAGGCGCGGCGCTGGCGGTTCTGGTGTCGCTGCAGCTCCGTCCAGTACTGGCCCGCCGTGATGGCCCCGGCGAGCAGCTGCTTGAGCAGGCCGCCGAAGAGATCGTCCTTGGTGAAGACAGAGGAGCTGTCGTCATAGCGCTGGCGGCGGAACTCGGCGGTGATGCGCAGCAGGTCGGAGCGGCGCGCGGCCAGCGCGTCGAGCTGGCTGCGGCGCTCACCCGCGCGCGCGTCAATCTTGTCGAGCTGGGCCACGGCATTCTGGATGCGCGCCAGCACGTCGTCATCGCGCATCGTGGCGGTGCGCTGCGCTTCGGCCAAGAGCTGGCGGAAGCCGGTGGCGGCGAGGCTCTTCGACAGCGCGTCGATGGCGGCGGCCAGGTCCTCGTCATCGCCGTTGGCCAGCCTGGCGATTGCGTCCGAGAGCTGGTCAAAGGCTGCTTCGCGCTCACTGACGGCCGTTTCGGCCTCCGCCAGGCGCTGCTCGAGTGTTGCGATCCCGGCGGCGAGGTCACGGCCAGCCTGGCGCGTGACGGCCTCGTGGACATTGGCTTCGATCGCCGCTTCCGCCCGCACGGCGGACTCCTCCAGCCGCCCCACATATTGCGTGAGCCGCTTTGGAATTTCGGTCAGCGCCGCGAAATTCACGCGCGCCTCGCCATAGCCGATGAGGCGCGCCACCCAGCCGTCCAGCATCCGCGTGATGCCGGCCGCGGCATAGGCCGACGTGCCGTACTGCCGCTGCCAGAGATACATGAACAGCGGATCGGCCGCATAGGGCTGTTCCTTCTCCGCGCGCTCGGCCTCCGCCTTGGCGGCCTTGGCGCGGGCATTCTCGATATGTGCGCGTGCCTCATCGCGGGCCTTGAGCAGCGCCGCGTGGCCCTCTTCGCCACTCAGCGCCTGGCGCGCTGCGGCGAAGGCCTGGTCATATTCCTCCCGCGCGCGCTCTGCCTCCTCGTGGGCGGCATGGCGCTTGCTGCGCCAGTCCTCGATCTCGGCCTTCAGCGCCTCCCATTTCGCTTCCGCTGCGCGTTGGGTGGCGAGCCAGCGTGAGAGGCGCTCCATCACCTCCGCGGAGAGGCCGTCGGCCCGGTCGATCACGCCGTCCTCGAGCGAGACGTCCACCTTCACCCGTGCCAGCGCACGGTAGCCGTCGGTGCGCGTCTTCTCGCTTTCAGCGCGCGATTGCGTCTCGCGTTCCGACAGCTTGCGGGCCTCGGCCTCCTCACGCTCGATGTCGCGGAGCGCCTGCTCGATCGATGCAAGTCCGCGCTGGCCCGAGATCATGACTTACCACTCCGTGATGGCGCCGGGCGGAGCGGGGATCGCCCACTCCGGCGCGGACATGCCACGCTTCTTTTCCGCAACGCGGTCTTTCTGGATGATGCCGTCGTCGGACTTGTCGCGGCGCACGGCGTCGAAAACGTCCTGGCCCACGCGCACGCCCCAGCGCTTCACGGTGCTGGTCTTGCGGCTTTCTTCACTGGTGACGGGCATGGCGATTGCCTGGCCGTCCGGACCCACCGCCTCGACGATCAGGTAATAATTCCTGGCAGAGGCGTTGACCTCGGGGATGCGCCACACGCCGGAGGGCGTGTCATCGGCCTGCACGACGCGGATCTCGTAGTTATGCCGCAGCTGCGCCAGCAGCGCCTCGAGCCGTTCGGCTGCGCCGCGCGCCACCGTGCCGTCGAAGGCGGCGAGCGCCTGTCTCGCTTCGCCTTCGAGTGCAGCGGCCGAGGCGAGGGCTGGATCATCCACCGCCTCCGTGCGGATGGCGGCCAGCGCCGTATCGATGCGGGCGGGCAGGGCTGCAAGCTCCTTGGCTTCCGCCGTGATGGCGCCGAGCCCGTCGAGCGCGCGGGCGAGGGCGGCCTGGTCACCCGCCGCAATGGCCGCGCGGCCGTCAGCGGCAAGGGCCTCCGCGCGCTCGCGCAGCACGGGCGACTGGGTGGTGGCCGTGATCCCGGCCAGTGCCGCATCCAGCCTTTCGCGGCCGCTGGCGAGTTCAGCTGCCACCGCCGCCTCGCGCGCCAGCCGCGGGCGCTCCATTCCGAAGTACCAGCCCGCCCAGCCGGCCGCGCCCAGCAGCAGCAGGACACCCAGCACCCGCCCCAGCTTGCCGCGCTTCACATAGAGCCGGGCGAGGCCCGCCTGCAGGCCCGTGGCACGGCTCTTGTAGGTGAAGCGGTCCTGCTCCAGTGCCCGGACACCCTCCTCGAGCATGTCGTCGGGCACGGATATTCCCTGCGAGGCATAGATCTCGCCGAGGCGCTTCTTCATGTCGGCGCGGCGCTTGCTGTCGTCGAGCTCACGCTCGGCGATGCGCATGTCGTGGCGCAGCGTGTCAACGATGTCCATGGCGAGCATGAGATCGTCGAGCGCGGGGGAGGCCGGCCCACCCGCGGTGGTGCGCGGCGCACCCGGCGCGGCTGCGGAAGACGCCTCAGACATTCGCGGCGATCAGGTCCTGCCCGGAGGCGGCCAGCCGCGCCAGCCGGCGCTTGCCGTCCTCAACAGCCTCGGCGATCTCCCTCGAGTTCTTCGTGGAGAGCGCGCGCATCTCCTCGATGATCTCGCGTGAGCGGGACTGGAAGCCGGTGACGCTGTCTACCAGCTTCTTCACCGACTCCGCGCGGATCGTGGGGCCATAGCCCGCGCGCAGCGCATCTTCCTGGATCTTGTCGCCCATCTCCGAGATGGTCTCGAGGCTTTGTTCCACCCCCTTCTTCATCTCATCCAGCGTGCGCGTCGATTCATGCAGGCCCGCGAGGCCGGTGAAGGAGGCCTTGAGCGCGGTCAGCACCGACTCGTTGGTGGAAAAGAAGGTGATGGACTGCGCATAGACGCGCTCCTTGCTGCTGGTGGTCTGCTGCAGCCTGGCCATCACCACCTCGGAGGTGTTGTAGCCGATGACGAGGTTGTCGGCGAGGTCCTTGGCCACCTGGTAGCGCTTCTCCTCATTCTGGAGGCCGCGCACGCGCTCGTCGCGCGCCATTTCCAGCCTCGCGCGCTCGGAACCCTGGCTGCCGGCATAGGCCTCGACGGTGGCGTTGGCTTCGTTCAGCGCGGCCTTGGCGGCGCCAAGCTTCTTCTCGGCGGTTTCCAGCACTTCCAGTGCGTGGACCTGCGCCTGCTTCAGCGCGCCGCGGAAATCGGCATAGGCGTTGAAGATGCGGTGCTCGCGCTCGATCTGGTCCTTGGTGTCGCGGGCCACGTCGAGGTAGGTCTTGCGGATGGTTTCGAAGCGGTCGGCGATGTCGCCGCGGCGCACCTTCATCCAGATGTTTGCCAGCCGCTCGCCGGTGCTCAGCTTGCCATCCTCCATCTGGTCCACCATGGACTTCGCGTCGTCGCGGATGGAGTTGAAGCTGCCGGTGATCTCCTCGTAGCGGTTGCCGATCGACATCGAGGCCACCTCGTTGCGCACCACGTCGTTGAACACCGACGCCTGGTTCAGCGTGCGCGAGATGACGGCGACCTTGTCCGGGTCGAGGTCGGTGATGGTTTCGAGCAGGCTGGCGATCGGGGCCTGCTCGGTCATGGTTGGCATCAGCCCCATGTCGCGCAGCGAGCCGAGGGCGCGGTCGAGATACTGCAGGGCCGTGGTGGTGGGCTGGAGCGAAGTGGACGGGTTCGTCATGGTATCACGCCTCGGATAATGTTGTGGTGGTGGCCGGAAACTGCGCCACCGCAGCTGCTGCCGCCCGCTGCGGTGGTGCTTTTTTCGTGATGCCCGGTCAGGCTGCCTGGGGCCCGCCCAGCGCCTCGTGGATCTGGGTGAGCAGCGCCTTTTCGGGTGCGGAGAGGCGCTCACCGCCGAAGCCCAGGAAACCGCCCTCGGTCGAGGCATTTGCCACTTTTTCGGCGATTGCCATGGTCCAGGCGCGGTAGTCCTGCGCCTCCGCCGGGCTGGCCTTGGCATCGAGCAGGGCCGCCGCCGCGCGGGCATCCGCCAGCACCTGCCGGGTGAGCGTCTCCGCGTTGTTCACGCCATTGGCCTTGAGCCGGGCCGAGGTCCAGTCCCGTGTCCGGGTCATCTTCTCGACAGCTGCCTTGCGGTCGGCCGCCGGATCGGGGAGGAGTTCCCGGATCAGCGCATTGTCCGGGTAGGATTTCAGCCCCTCCAGCACCGCGGAGGCATTGGTGAAGGCCTCCTTGCCGGTGCCGAAGAGGCCGCTGCCCGAGGCCGCCGCCATGGCCGTGCCGATGAGCTGCGGCACGCTGGCCAGCAGGTTCAGTTCATCTTCTGTGAAGGTCATGCCGCTCTCTCCCCTTGGCTCAGGCCGGCTTTGCCAGGGCTTCGATCTTGGCCACGAGGCCGTCCACCGTGGTCTTCAAGATACTGCCCACGCCGGGGATGGCCAGCACCTTGCCGGACACCTCCTTGATGGCGGGCAGTGCCACGCTGACGAGACCCGCCAGCATGCTGCGCTGCTCCGCCGTGAGCTTGGCGGCAAGGCCCGAGATGCCATCGAAGGCCGTGACCGTCTCCTGCAGCTTGGGCAGGGCGGCTTCCGCGGTGGCCGCATCGGTGATGCCGCCCAGCGTCGTGCGCAGCCCGTCAAGCGTGCCGGTCAACTGCTTGCCGACGTCGACGCCGTCGACCATGACTTCCTTCACCGCCTGGGGGACGGCCTCGGTCACCGTGGTGGCGGAGCGGTTGCCGAGGAACCACCAGAGCGCCACCAGCGCGAGGAGAACCGGCAGCGCCCAGGTGAGCCAGTTGGTGCCCTTCTTGGTGACCTGTGCTGTGTGGTGGACGGCATTGGTGGCGGCGCGGCCCGCCTGCTCGGCGAAGTTTGAGCCGACGAGGCCGGAGGCCGACAGCATGTCGCCCAAGCCCGCCGGAAGCGCCGACTTGATGTTGTTCTGCTGGCCGCGCAGCATGTTGCCAAGGCCCGCGGCATCGAGGCCCTCGCTGGCCGCCGACTTGGCGAGCTGGCCCATGGCCAGCTGGCCGGCCAGCGACACGATCGAGGAGGAGGCATCGCTGCCGATGCCCGCCTGGCGGCCGATGGCGTTGGTGAGGCTCTTGAGCCCCGTATCGCCGAGAAGCGAGCCGAGCGAGCCGAGGCCGCCCTGCAGGAACTTCTCGCCCTTCGCACCCGAGAGCGTCGCGGCGAGATCGCCGAAGGCCCCCGTATCCGTCTTCGAGACGGCGTCGAACAGGGCGCGTGCCCCGGTGTCGGTTGATGCCTTGCTGCCGAAGATCGCGAGGACCGCGGGCACCGCCGCGCTGAGGGCCGTGCGGGCCAGCCCAGAGTTGACGCCGAGCGCCGCCGCCACCTTGTCGACGACCGATGGTGCAAGCGAGTTGATGATTGCCGAAACGATGTTGAGTGCCACGTTCGCCCCCTTGAGCGTTAGCTTTGAAACAACCTTGCTGCCGGTTTCGATGCGTAGACCTGGGGGAATCCGCATGAACCGGCAGGCGATATATGGCGTGAATTGAGCCCCAAGATTGTATTGGTCCATGCATTTTGGAGGACTTTACTGGCCCGGCAGTTCGGGAATCTGTGTCAAGCAAACGATTGCTGGAGATCAGACGGCTGGTGGAGGGTGGCCCGTCCGCGTCAGGATCAGGAACGGCAGGCTATCAACACATGAGCCGCCGGGGGCACGCTGCGGCTTCCTCCCTTCATCCGGCAGGCAGGCGCTTCAGTTTCAAGTCAACTGCGGCCCTGGCCGTCACCTCTGCGGGCATCGTCTGAAAACGGAACGGCGCCGTTCATGAGATCACTGCTTTAAGGCTCTTCAACATGTGACTATAGACCATTGCCCTGTGCTCCGGCGTCCCGAAGAAGTGGGGAGCGGGCGCGGGATGCCAGCTTTTGCTGGCATGACGGTGCGAGTGGGGCGTCGATCTCAACCAACCGCCCGCCGTGCCGGGCATCTCGCCGCGTGCGCACGGTTACAGCTCGTCAATTCTGACGATCTTTCCAATCTTGGTTTCCTCCGTCTGGTCGCAGAGTTCAAATGAGACGTCGGCCAGTATGAGGCTACCCGTCTTGCGGAAGCATATTGTCCAGTGATGTTTGAGCGCCTGGTCATAGCGGTGGTCTATGTGCCGCTCGGTCGTGCCCGACATCAGCGCGATCTCTCCAAGCTTGATGGAGGAGTGGAGCTGACGGTCCTCCAGGATTGCCTTGGTCTCTCCCACGAGCTTGTCTCCAAAATACTGTCCAATGAGTCGGGAAAACCGGGGAAAAATTCTCTGATATCCCTTCGATGTGGCCAGCAACCGGGCTCCGTCGAGGTCAAACAGCACATGAAGCGAGTTTTTCTCGCGAACGAAGAGTTCCTCAAGCGACACGGCTTGAACCGTTGCTGGATCCAGCAGGACCTTGATCCGGCCAAGAACCTCAAGCGATGGCGCATCGACGCCGGCCTCCCATCGCGACACAGCTGCCTGCGAAACGTTGAGCCGTTCTGCAAGGGCCTGCTGCGAGATCCCATGTGCTTTTCGCCACGCCCTCAGAGCTTCGATCATTCAGGATAAGCTCGCGTATATTCCCGTATAGCTTTGTTTCTAGCAGCCCCTCACCGGTTCAGCTAATGGAAAGTCGCCTGCGCGAGACAGGCAAAATCAATTAGATTTCAAATCAAGCAGGAGAGAAATATGAACTCTGAGTTGAAAGCAGAGAAGCGTCTACCGATTGTCCGTCTGGCAACTTCCCTCCTGCTGAGCACGGCCATCGTGTCGCTGACGCCCGCGATTGCCGCCGACGCACAGGGACCAGGCTCGCTCGACCTCAGCTTCGGAGCTGGAACGGATGACGGGACGCCCGCAGGCATCGTCAGCATATCGCTTGGCGATGGAGATGATACGGCCAACGATATCGCCACGACTGCAGATGGCAAGATCGTCGTCGTCGGCAATCGCAACAACGGCCAGAGCAACGACATCGTGATCGTTCGCTATAATGCCGATGGCAGCTTCGATGCGAGCTTCGGCAAGTCGGATGACGGCACGCCCGATGGCGTCGTCAACATCTCGCTTGGCGATGGCAACGACTTTGCAACGTCGGTTGCCATTCAGCCGGACGGCAAGATCGTCGTCGGCGGCTATCATGAGGAAGGCACGAGCACCAATATCGTGGCGTTGCGCGTCAATGCCGACGGCACACTTGACCAGGGCTTCGGCACCGCCGATGATGGCACCGAGAACGGCATCGTCAACATCTCGCTCGGCGATGGCAACGACATCGGCCGCAGCGTGGCGCTGACCGCCGATGGCAAGATCGTGCTTGCGGGTGACTCGGTGTCGAAGGACGGCAGCTCCAACATGGTTGTCGCCCGCCTGAACGCTGATGGCTCGCCCGACGCCAGCTTCGGCAAGGACGGCGCCGATGGCACGCCGGACGGCTTCGCCGCCGTCTCGCTGGGCGATGGCAATGATATTGCAAACGATGTCGCTGTTGCCGCGGATGGCAAGATCGTCGTCGCGGGCACCCATGGTCCAGAGGGCAATTCCAACATGGCCGTGCTCCGCCTCAATGCCGACGGCACCTTTGACGAGAGCTTCGGCACGGCTGATGACGGCACGCCCAATGGCGTGGTCAGCCTGTCGCTGGGCGACGGCAGCGACGTCACACGCGGCGTTGCAGTGGCAGCAGATGGAAAGATCGTCATCGCGGGCGATTCCAAGTCGGCTGACGGCAGCACCAATGTGATCGTCGCCCGGCTCAATGCCGATGGTGCGCTCGATGCGGCCTTCGGTACTGCCGAAGACGGCACACCCAATGGCGTGGCAGCAACCTCTCTTGGTGAGGGCAATGATTACGCAACAGGCGTGGTCCTCGAAGGTGATGGAGACATTGTGGTCGCTGGCTATCACGAGGAGGGCACGAGCACCAATATCGCCGTCCTCCGCTACAAGACTGACGGCTCGCTCGACCAGGAGTTTGCAACTTCGGATGACGGCACGCCGAATGGCATTGCCAACATCTCGCTGGGAGATGGCAATGACATGGCCTCGGCCGTGGCGCTCCAGGGCGACAAGCTGATTGTCGTCGGTGGCACCACAGCCGCCAAGGACGGCAGCAAGAACATCGCCGTTCTCCGCCTCATCGCACACTGAGGCATGAACGCCAAAAGTGGAAACCACTCTGGCGATAAGGTCATGCTCTAGCAATTGATCTTGCGCGCGCTAAGCTTCATCGCAAGAGGTAAACAGAAGCCGCCGGGTCACAATGGCTTGGCGGCTTTTTTCTTGCGAAGACAGCTCTGACAAATTGCTGTGGTGGCTGGATTTCCTCCTGCTTTCGGTGCAGCACAAGCAGACAAAAGGGAGTACCTCCGCTTTCGTGTAGCGTCTCAAGAGATTGGCTTGCCTTCTTCCCAATGATGACCGCCGTCAATGACATGAGGAAGTGTGTCAGAGGCTCGCCATGCTGCCCGATTGACCTTGCCATCGCATAAGAAAAGGTTCATATCATCCAAAATGAACAAAAATCCCATACTGTATTCGTGGAACTTCATCTTCAATCATGAAGTAAGCCCGCTCCGCAACATCCCTGATATCGCCATCCGGCACTATGTTCTTCAAGCCTTGGGCCTGATGTGGGCCTTGAGCTTTTCTCTCGCTATCGGTAGCTACACATTCCTTGCGGCAAACATTATTGGGCACACGCTTCTGATTGGCGCGGTGGCAATAACGGTCGCTGTTCTGTCGACCGCCGCGGCAAAGCCGGAGCTTTTTCTCCGCAGCTCCCGCCGGCATGACGGCGAGCACGAGTAACGCGGTTCCGGATCGTCACCCTGCGGCGGACGGCTGAACGAGCCTCAGAGCACAGGCCACATCACGGCAGCCGTATAGAGGCCGGTCCATATGGCTGCATATCCGCCAATCACCAGCATTTTGCTGGGGTGCCTCGCGGGGCGCACTCTGCCATTCGTCAGCCATGACATGATCCAAAGGCCACCAGCAAGTGACCAGAAGCCCGTGACCAGGAACATGACATTCACGAGCGTGGAGGCATCAATCTCCGTGCGCTCCATGAGGCTGAGTACCGGAAACGCCGACAGGAATGGCCAGGCCGCCAGGAACGGGACGATGACGATCGACGCGATGAGATGAGGCATCTCTGCCGTGAGCTTTGAAGTCATTTGATCCTTGTATCCCCTGTCTTCTGTCCTGATGGCGCACGTGCCGGACTCATGAACGGCTCTCAGCACTTACGGCCTTCGCGGTCAGTTGGTCCTGAGGCAAAAAGACCATCATCCCATCGCCTTCTGCTTGTTCGACGGAATTCGAGTCAGACAGAGCCAAAAGATACGTTGTAGAAGTACTTTCGGATCCCCATCTCTATCAAACGGAGACAACAGTGGTTGACGCGCACTGCGCTGCCAACCTTTGTCTCCCCAGCCAGCAGTTTGCTTCTTTGCTTGTCCGCCTGTTTGCGGTGCTTGCGGCATCAAGCCTGTGCGTGTCTCTGAAAAAAGATTGGAATAAAATCACATGACAACGACACTTCACGACATCGTCGATACCGCGGCCGCAGCCGGCTCCTTCAAGACGCTTGTCGCAGCCGTGACGGCCGCGGAACTCGGCGCCACCCTGAAGGGGGCAGGCCCGTTCACCGTGTTCGCGCCTTCTGATGAGGCCTTTGCCAAGCTGCCGGCCGGTACGGTCGAAGATCTGGTCAAGCCAGAGAACAAGGCCAAGCTTGCCGCCATTCTCACATATCATGTGATGGCCGGTAAGGTGATGGCGGCCGATGTCTCCGGCAAGAAGCTCGAGCCCGTTACCGTCAACGGCGGCAAGCTTCATGTCGATGGCACGGCTGGTGTCACCGTCAATGGCGCCAAGGTCACCACCGCGGACATCGCCTGCACAAACGGCGTCATCCATGTCATTGACACCGTGCTGATGCCGAAGGCCTGATCTCTCTTGAGTTGATGCCATGATGCCCGGAGCACGCTCCGGGCATTTTCGTTTCGGGGCGCTGCTTCCGATCTCGCCCGCGCCGCGAAATGATCCGCACCTGCAGCGGGCAGAGCCGCGGGCACGCTCAATGAAACAGATTCACGAGGAAGGAAGTGGTGCCCAGGACCGGAATCGAACCAGTGACACGCGGATTTTCAATCCGCTGCTCTACCAACTGAGCTACCTGGGCACGCGATGGGTGGCGGGTGTATAAGAGATTGGCTGGAGCCATGCAAGTGGAACCTTGGCATTGAGCGGCATCCAGATTTTCAATGAAGATCAAATACCTGCCGCGGTTGCGAATGGATTTCAAGGCGATCCCTGCGAAAGTCCAATAAACCCCGGGGCCGCTTTTCGATATGGCTATTGGTCAGGATGGCGGCGCCTGGGAGTGGCCCGCCTGTCCTCGCCAATCACGGGTGGCCCAAAGGCCCCCGCAAAAAAGGGGAGAAACGATGGCAGAGACGACAGTACCGGGAAGCGTACGATCGCGGCCCATGACGGCCGAGGAGAAGAAGGTGATCGTCGCCTCCTCCGCGGGCACAATCTTTGAATGGTACGATTTCTATCTGTACGGTTCTTTGGCGGCCATCATCGGCGCGCAGTTCTTTACGGCCTTCCCGGAAGCGACGCGCAACGTCTTCGCGCTGCTCGCCTTTGCCGCGGGCTTTATCGTGCGCCCGCTGGGCGCGCTGTTCTTCGGCATGCTGGGTGACATCGTCGGCCGCAAGTACACCTTCCTCATGACCATTCTGATCATGGGTATCTCGACCTTCCTCGTCGGCCTGCTGCCCAACTACAACGCATGGGGAGCGGCGGCGCCGATCATTCTGATCATCCTGCGCATGGCGCAGGGCCTGGCGCTCGGCGGCGAATATGGCGGTGCGGCGATCTACGTCGCCGAACATGCCCCGGCCCACCGGCGCGGCTTCTACACCTCCTTCATCCAGACCACGGCCACGCTGGGGCTTCTCCTGTCGCTGATCGTGATCCTGATGGTGCAGGGCTATGTCAACGGCCATTATCCTGAGGTGGCGGTGCTCGATGCTGCCGGTGCTGCGGTCATGAACCCCGATGGCACGCCGCAGATGATGAAGGCCTTCAACGCCTGGGGCTGGCGCATTCCGTTCATCGGCTCGATTTTCCTGCTGCTGATCTCGCTTTACATCCGCCTGCAGATGAACGAGTCTCCCGCCTTCAAGAAGATGAAGGAAGAGGGCTCTGCCTCCAAGGCGCCGCTGCGTGAAGCTTTCGGCAACTGGCGCAATGGCAAGATCGCGCTGATAGCACTTCTGGGCCTCGTCGCCGGCCAGGCCGTCGTCTGGTACACCGGCCAGTTCTACGCGCTGTTCTTCCTGCAGAACGTCATCAAGCTCGACAGCTTCACGGCGAACGTGCTGGTCGCATGGTCGCTGATCCTGGGCACGGGCGGCTTCCTGTTCTTCGGTTCGCTGTCCGACCGCATCGGCCGCAAGCCGATCATCCTGGCGGGCTGCCTGATCGCAGCACTGAGCTATATGTGGGTCTTCAACACCCTGACCAAGGTGGCGAACCCCGCGCTCTACGCCGCACACCAGACGAAGGTGACGGTGACTGCCGATCCGGCCGACTGCTCGTTCCAGTTCAACCCGACGGGCACGCTCAAGTTCACCAACTCCTGCGACGTGGCCAAGGCCCAGTTGCAGCGCACGTCCGTGAACTATGAGACGGTTCCGGGTCCCGCTGGCAGCGTGGCCGAGATCAAGGTGGGCGACACCGTGATCCCGTCCTTCAATGCGGCCGCCAACACCGCCGCCATCAAGGCGGCGACGGAAGCGCTGGCTGCGGCCAAGTCCGGCACGGACCAGGCCGCCATCGATGCAGCCCAGGCCGCGCTCGACAAGGAGAAGGGCGTGAAGCCCGGCTTCGAGAAGGCGCTGAACGAGGCCCTGAAGGCTGCCGGCTACCCGCTGGTTGCCGCTGACAACACCACGGTCGCCAAAGCCTCCAACTTCTTTGACATCTTCACGGGTCAGAAGCTGGCGATCGTCGCGATCCTCACCTACCTCATCATCCTCGTGACGATGGTGTATGGCCCGATCGCCGCGGCGCTCGTCGAACTCTATCCGACGCGCATCCGCTACTCTGGCCTGTCGCTGCCCTACCACATCGGCAACGGCTGGTTCGGCGGCCTGATGCCGGCCACCGCCTTCGCGATCTCGGCCCAGTCCGGCAACATCTATGCCGGTCTCTGGTATGCGATCGTGATCGCCGTGATGACGGTGGTGATCGGTGCGATCTTCGTGCCGGGCGGCACCCACAAGAAGGACATCTTCGCCGACGACATCCGGCGCTGATCGTCAGACGGGACGTAAGTTGGACGGGCCGGGGGTTTCCCCGGCCCGTCCTGCGTTTCAGGAGCGCCGTGCCCGCGAGACGGCCTGCCAGGCCAGCCAGAACACGGCGACGATCACCGCATTCACCGCAACGCCTGCGGCTACAGCCTGCCACAACGAAACATCCGGCCGCGGCATGGTGGAGGGAATGATGACGGCGACAAAGACCACGCCCGCGATCAGCGGTAGCAGCACCCCCGTCTGCTGGCGTGTCCGTTCGGTTGTGTAGATCAGTCCCGCCAGCAGGCCGAGGCGGAAGATGTCGGTGAATTGCTCCACCATAAGGGTTGAGATGTCCATGGCGCGTCTCCCGTGTTTCCCTGTCTTATCAAGACCAGTGCGTGGCGCAACACGCCAGTCGGTGGAGCTTCCGCAGCGCGATGGAACTAAGGTCGGTGTTCCACGCCAGGCCCGGATATGATGAAAATCCGCTCATGCGGATCGCCCTGATCTCCGATATCCATGCGAATCTGCCCGCGCTTGAAGCCTGCCTTGCGGCAGCGCAGAAGCAGGATGCCGACAGGCTTGCCTTGCTTGGCGATTTCGTGGGCTACGGCCCGGATCCGGAAGCCGTGGTCGCGCGCGTCGGGCCACTTGTCGCGGCGGGCGCCATCGCCGTTCTGGGCAATCATGACATGGCCGTGCTGAAGCCCTCGCGCGATATGAACCCGGTGGCCGCCGAAGCCATCGCCTGGACGCGCGGCCAGCTGAGCAAGGATGCAAAATCCTTTCTTGCCGGATTGCCCTTCGAGGTGCGGTCGGGCGACCTGCTGTTCGTTCATGCCGATGCCTCCGACCCTGCCGCCTGGCACTATGTGACCGATGCCGAGGCCGCGCGCGCCAGCCTCTCCGGCTGCAATGCCCAGGTGACATTCTGCGGCCATGTGCATGTGCCTGCCCTCTACTGCCTGTCGGCTGCTGGCAAGATGACATCTCATGCGCCGGTGCAGGACGTGGCGATCCCGCTGCCTGCGCAACGCAAGTGGCTGGCGGTGATCGGCTCCGCCGGCCAGCCACGCGACGGCAATCCGGCGGCGTCCTTCGCAGTTTACGATACGGACACGCGGTCGCTGACCTATTGCCGCGCGCCATATGATGTGGACAGCGTCGCGCAGCGCATGCGTGGCCTGGGCCTGCCGGATTCCCTGGCAGGGCGATTGCTGAGAGGGCGCTGAGTGGTCAAGGCAAGGCTGAACCCGGGAACGGTCATCGAGGGCTTCCGCATCGACGACCTGAAGCACACCGGGGGCATGGCGCATCTCTGGAGTGTCACGCGCGAAGATGATGGCGCTGGCTTCCTGATGAAGACGCCCGTCGTTTACGAGGGCGAAGACCCGGCGGCCATCGTCAGCTTTGAGATGGAGCAGATGATCATGCCGCGGCTCAAGGGTCCGCATGTGCCGCGCCACATCGCCAATGGCGATTTCTCGAAACAGCCTTTCATCGTCATGGAGCTGCTTGCTGGCGAGACGCTGCTGTCCTCGCTTCCGAAGCTGCCACTGCCGCCGGACGCCGTGGCTGAGCTCGGGGCGCGGATCGCGGATGCGCTGCAGTCGCTGCACGGCCAGGGAGTGGTGCACCTCGACGTCAAACCCTCCAACATCATGTTCAGGCCCGGCGGGGAGGCAGTGCTCATCGACTATGGCCTCGCCCATCACCGCGCGCTGCCTGATCTGATGCAGGAGGAGTTCCGCCTTCCCTATGGCACGGCCCCCTACATGGCGCCGGAGCAAGTGATGGGCATCCGCAACGATCACCGCAGCGACATCTTCGCGCTCGGTGCGCTGATGTATTTCTTCGCCACCGGCACGAGGCCCTTCGGCGATCCGCAGCGGCTCAAGGGCCTGAAGCGGCGGTTGTGGAAGGATCCCGTGCCGCTGCGCCGGCTGAACCCCGCCGTCCCTGCCTGGCTGCAGGAAATCGTGCTGCGCTGCCTGGAGGTGAAGGCGGGGCGGCGCTACCCCAGTGCCGCGCAGCTCGCGCATGATCTGCGCCATCCCGGCCAGGTGACACTCACGGCGCGGGCCGAGAAGCTTGAGCAGGATGGTTTCTTTGCAGTCCTCAAGCGCCGGGGTGAATCGCCGATGAGCCTGATCGACGATCCGCCCTCACGGCAGGCTGATGCGTCCGATGCCCCGATCGTTTCTGTCGCCGTCAACCTCGACGATATGACGCCCGAACTCGCCGACAAGCTGCGCCGCACCGCGCTGCGGATTCTCGAACGCTCTCCGCAGGCCAGGCTCGCCGTGCTCAATATTCTGAAGCTCAACCGTATCGCTTTGGACCAGACGCTGGACGAGCAGGGTAACAACAAGCACGTGCAGCGCCTCGTAGGGCTCAAGGACTGGGCCCGCCCGCTGCCGCTGGACCAGGGCCGGGTCACCTTCCACGTGCTGGAAGCAATCGATCCCGCCGACAGCATTCTCGACTATGCACGCATCAACAACGTGGACCACATCATCATGGGGGCCCGTGCCAATTCGGCGATGCGCAAGATCCTGGGCAGCGTCTCGGCCAAGGTGGCGGCGGAAGCGCCCTGCAGCGTTACCGTCGTGCGCAACAGGGCGTTGGATTAGAGCGGCGGGCGATCAAATGGAATCCTTGTGACGGCTGATGTCTTCTCCCGCTCCTTCAGCGGGAGAAGAAGGGACCCGTTGCGGAACGCAACGGGGAGATGAGGGAACAAGGGCGCTGCATACAATTCGGAGCCCCGCGGTCCCTCACCTCCCCCAACTTCGTTGGTTCCCCTTCCTCTCCCGCGCCGCGGGAGAGGACGCTGGGCAAGCTGATCTCAACTGACCGCCCGCCGCTTTAGAGCATGATCTTGCGCGCGTTCCGGGGGGAGATCGGCGACGAGGAATAGAAAAAGGGCCGGAGATGCTCCGGCCCTTGTCGAACGCTGTCTCGCAGACGGCGAGAAATCAATCGGCGGCCTTCGCCCCCGCGGCGGGGACGAGGCCCATCGCCTTCTGCTTCTCGGCGATACGGGCCGACTTGCCGGTGCGGCCGCGCAGGTAATAGAGCTTGGCGCGGCGCACCGCGCCGCGGCGCACGACCTTGATCGAGTCGATCATGGGAGAGTAGATCGGGAACACGCGCTCCACGCCCTCGCCATAGGACATCTTGCGGACGGTGAAGTTCTCGTTCAGGCCGCCGCCGGAGCGCGCGATGCACACGCCCTCATAGGCCTGCACGCGCGAACGCTCGCCTTCCTTGACCTTCACATTGACGATGACTGTGTCGCCCGGGCCGAATTCCGGCACGGCGCGCTGGGCGGCCACGGCTGCGGCCTGCTCTTTCTCGAGCTGAGCGATGATATCCATTGACTGTCTTCCTTAAAGGGATGGGGGCCTATAGCCCCAACCCGGTTCAAAATCAAATCTTTCCCGACTCATGGGCCCGCCAAAGGTCGGGCCGTCTGAGGCGTGTCAGGGCTTCCCGCTGCTCCTGCTTCCACCGGGCAATCGCCTTGTGGTCGCCGGAGAGAAGAATCCCCGGAATTTCAGCACCTTCCCAAGAGTTGGGCTTGGTGTAGTGCGGGTGCTCCAGAAGCCCCCCTTCGAAACTTTCCTCTTCGCCCGAGGCCTGTTTGCCCATGACACCGGGCAAGAGCCTCACCACGGCGTCGAGCAGCACGAGTGCCGCGGGTTCGCCACCCGACAGCACATAGTCCCCGATCGAGACCTCGCGAAGGCTTCGCTTCCCGATCACCCGCTCGTCCACGCCCTCGAAGCGGCCGCAGACGATCAGGCAACCCGGTCCCGCTGCCAGCTCCCGCACCAACGCTTGCGTCAGCGGCTCGCCGCGCGGGCTCATGAGGAGCCGGGGCCCCTCATGCGGGGCGGCATCGATCGCTGCCGCCAGCACGTCAGGCTTCAGCACCATGCCGGCGCCGCCACCTGCGGGGTGGTCATCCACCGTCCGGTGCCGGTCGGTGGCGGATGCACGAATGTCGCGTGCCTCCAGTGACCAGATCCCCTGTTCCAGCGCGCGCCCGGCCAGTGACTGGCCGAGCGGGCCCGGAAACATCTCCGGGAAGAGGGTCAGCACCGTGGCCCGAAAGCTCATGGCTGCTCTTCCGCGTCGAGATAGCCCTCGGGCAGGTCGACCACGACCTTGCTCCAATCTGCCTCCAGCACATACTGGCTGGCGAAGGGGATCAGCACCGTGTCCTTGCGGCCCTCGACCTTCACGTCGATGAGGTCGCCTGCACCATAATCCGCCACTTCCACGATCTCGCCCAGACGTGAGCCATCGGCGAGAAACACCGGAAGTCCGATGAGGTCATGCACATAGACTTCATCTTCTTCCGGCTCAGGCAACCGCTCGCGCGGCACGAAGAGTTCCGTGCCCCTCAGCGCCTCCGCCGCGTTGCGGTCAGTCACACCCTTCAGGATGGCGATGAAGCCGTCCTTCTGGGGCCTGAGCTTGGCGATCGCGATCTTCGCACCCTTTGCCGTTTCGAGCGGCGAGTAGGATGCGATGGCAGCCGGATCTTCAGTGAAGCTCCTGAGCTTCACCTCGCCCCTGATGCCATGCGCACCGGTGATGGCGCCGACGAGAACCATGTCCCTCTTCATTCCCCGCTCCCACGCAGTGGTGACAAGGACATCCCACCAATCTTCCTCTCCCCCTCCGGGGGAGAGGGCAGGGTGAGGGGGTGGTTCAGCGCGCACATCGCCAGAAGCCGGAGTCCGTGGCGGGCAGCCCCCTCACCCCTCCCTCTCCCCCTGAGGGGGCGAGGGGGAAGGCAGGGGATCAGCCTTAGCCGTTGGCTGCAGCGGCAGCGGCCGCAGCGGCGGCCTTCTCGCGCTCGAGGCGCTTCTTGCCGGGCAGCGCCTTCTGCGGGTTGTTGCGGGCTTCGCGCTTGGCAAGCCCCGCCTTGTCGAGGAAGCGCAGCACGCGGTCGGTGGCCTGCGCGCCCTTCTTGAGCCAGGCCGCGGCCTTCTCGGTGTCGAGCTTCACGCGGTTGGCGTCGTCCTTCTTCAGCATCGGGTTGAAGGCGCCGACGACATCGATGAACTTGCCGTCACGGGGTGCAGCCGCGTCGGCGATCACGATGTGGTAGTAGGGGCGCTTCTTGGTGCCCGCACGCGCGAGCCTCATCTTCACGGCCATGGTATATCTCCTCTAAGATCCGTGTACTGATTGACTTACTTCTTTTTGCCGAAACCCGGCAAACCCTTGAAGGGCGATCCGCCGCCCAGACCCGGCAATCCGCCAAGACCGGGAAGCTTCGCGCCGCCGAGGCCGGGAAGACCCGGCATCTGCGGCACCGAGCCGCCCTTCATCATCTCTTTCAATTCCTCCGGCAGCGCATTGGGGTCCAACCCTGCGAGCTCTGCCTGCATCTTCTCGAGTTCAGCTGCATCGGGGCCGCCCTTGGCCCCGAACATCTTGCCGAACATGCCCTTGCCCTGGCCCATCTGCTTCATCATGCCGGCCATCTGCAGGTGCATCTTGAGCAGCCGGTTGATCTCCTCGACCTTGGTGCCGGAGCCCGCAGCCACACGCTTCTTGCGCTTGGCGTCCATCACCTTGGGGTTCCGGCGCTCATAGGGCGTCATGGAGCCGATGATGGCCATCTGGCGCTTCAGCACCTTGTTGTCGAGGTCGAGGCCTTCCATCTGCTTCTTGATCTTGCCCATGCCGGGCAGCATGTTCATGACACCACCCATGCCGCCGAGCTTCTGCAGCTGCTTCAGCTGGTCGGCCAGGTCATCGAGATCGAAAGCGCCCTTCTTCATGCGCTCGGCGATCTTCTGGGCCTTCGCCTGATCGATGTTGAGTGCGGCCTTCTCGACCAGCGAGACGACGTCGCCCATGCCCAAGATGCGGCCCGCGATGCGCTCGGGGTGGAAGTCCTCCAGCCCGTCGAGCTTTTCGCCCGTGCCCATCAGCTTGATGGGCTTGCCCGTCACCTGCCGCATGGAGAGTGCGGCACCGCCGCGGCCATCGCCGTCGATGCGGGTCAGCACGATGCCGGAGATGCCGATCTTCTCGTTGAAGGAACGCGCGAGGTTCACGGCGTCCTGGCCCGTGAGGGCATCCGCAACGAGAAGTGTCTCGTTGGGCTTCACAATATCGCGGACATTGGCCGCTTCGGCGAGCAATTCCTCGTCGATGGCGAGGCGGCCCGCGGTGTCGAGCATGACGATGTCATAGCCGCCCTTGCGGGCTTCCGACATGGCGCGCTTGGCGATCTCGACCGGCTGCTGGCCGGGAACAATGGCCAGCGTGTCGACATTGACCTGTTTGCCAAGAATGGCGAGCTGTTCCTGTGCGGCGGGCCTCCGCGTGTCGAGCGAGGCCATCAGCACCCGGCGCTTGTCACGCTCGGAGAGGCGCTTGGCGATCTTGGCTGTGGAGGTGGTCTTGCCGGAGCCCTGCAGGCCGACCATCAGGATGGCAACGGGCGGCGAGGCGCGCAGGTTGAGGGCGGTGTTCTCAGCGCCGCCAAGGGTTTCGACCATCGCGTCATGGACGATCTTGACCACCATCTGGCCGGGCTTGACCGACTTGACGATCTCGGCGCCGACCGCCTTTTCGCGCACCTTGTCGGTGAAGGTGCGGACCACCTCGAGCGCCACGTCGGCTTCGAGCAGCGCCCGGCGCACTTCGCGAAGGGCCTCCTCGACGTCGGATTCCGAAAGGGCACCGCGTCCGGTGATCTTGTCCAGAATGCCCGACAGGCGATCGCTTAAGGTGTCAAACATGGTTCCCAAGTCCTCTGGCGCAAACGCATTTCGCACCCGGGGGCGAAACTCGCTGCCGGATGTTGGCCGCCTCACCCCCCGGGAATGTCAAAACCCCATGTGTGAGACCACCTGAAGACGTTCAAGCCGTCGTGTGATAGCGGGTGGATAGGGGAAATGGCGGGGAAAGTCAAATTTCATGCCCGGCAGAAGCCGGGGCGGCCCCGTTTGCACACCCCGCCGGATGTTACCCCGAACGCCTTTGACCACCGAGCCGGCCGGCGGCTTTCCCGGTCTGCCACCCTTGCTGGTCAGCTGTCCGAAGGTGGACCTGCCGCATCGCGGCAATCCGCGCATGTGATCTTGGTTGCGAGTCCGTTTTCCTTGTGATAGCCAACCCGCGCGGCGGGGCTGGGGTCCCGGTCCGTGGGTGTGCCCCCTTGCATACCGATCTCCCAAAAATTCAAGTGGTTGAGCGCCTGTCTTCACCGGGTGCCCGCCGCAAAAATGAATGAAAGACGGATCGTGGCGACCACAGATCAGACAGTTTCCGGAGTTCCGGGCCGCTATGCCAGCGCCTTGTTCGAACTCGCCACCGAAGAAAAGGCCACCGAGGAGGTCGGCCGTCAGCTGGCCCGCTTCGGCTCAGCCATCAACCAGTCGGAAGACCTGAGGCGGCTCGTGCGCTCGCCGGTCTACTCCTCAGAGGACCAGATCGGGGCCCTCGAGGGGGTTGCGACTGAGCTGGGCCTTTCCGGCACAACCATCAACTTCCTGAAGCTCGCGGCCAAGAACCGCCGGCTCCCGGCACTTCCCGACATGATCAAGGCCTATGCCACGCTGCTCGCATCTTCCAAGGGCGAGATTGCGGGCGAGGTCACCTCGGCCGAGACGCTCTCGGAATCCCAGCTCAATGACCTCAAGGCCGCGCTCAAATCGTCGCTCGGCCGTGACGTCGCCCTCTCAACCCGCGTCGACAGCTCGATCCTCGGCGGCCTCATCGTCAAGGTGGGTTCCCGCATGATGGACAACTCGCTGAAGACCAAGCTCCAGACACTCAAGATCGCCATGAAGGGAACCGCCTGATGGACATTCGCGCCGCCGAAATTTCCGCAATTCTCAAGAAGCAGATCAAGGACTTCGGCAAGGAAGCCCAGGTCTCCGAAATCGGCCAGGTGCTGTCGGTGGGTGACGGTATCGCCCGCGTCTACGGCCTCGACAACGTGCAGGCCGGCGAGATGGTCGAGTTCGCCAACGGCCTGAAGGGCATGGCCCTCAACCTCGAAACCGACAATGTCGGCGTCGTGATCTTCGGCTCCGACCGCGAGATCAAGGAAGGCGACACCGTCAAGCGTACCGGCGCCATCGTGGAAGTGCCCGTCGGCAAGGAACTGCTGGGCCGCGTCGTTGACGCGCTCGGCAACCCGATTGACGGCAAGGGCCCGATCAAGTCCAAGGAAATGCGCCGCGTCGACGTGAAGGCGCCCGGCATCATTCCGCGCAAGTCGGTGCATGAGCCGATGTCCACCGGACTCAAGGCCATCGACGCACTGATCCCGATCGGCCGCGGCCAGCGCGAGCTCGTCATCGGTGACCGCCAGACCGGCAAGACCGCCATCATCCTCGACTCGATCCTGAACCAGAAGCCCATCCACATCGCAGGTCCTGAGAAGGACAAGCTCTACTGCGTCTACGTGGCCTGCGGCCAGAAGCGCTCCACCGTCGCCCAGTTCGTCAAGGTGCTGGAAGACAATGGCGCGCTCGAATACTCGATCGTCGTTGCCGCCACCGCGTCGGACCCCGCACCGCTGCAGTATCTCGCCCCCTTCACCGGCTGCACCATGGGCGAATATTTCCGTGACAACGGCATGCATGCGCTGATCGCCTATGACGATCTCTCCAAGCAGGCCGTTGCCTACCGCCAGATGTCGCTGCTGCTGCGCCGCCCGCCGGGCCGCGAAGCCTATCCGGGCGACGTGTTCTATCTCCACTCCCGCCTGCTCGAGCGTGCGGCGAAGCTCAATGACGCCCAAGGTGCCGGTTCGCTGACCGCGCTTCCGGTCATCGAGACGCAGGCCAACGACGTGTCGGCCTATATCCCGACCAACGTCATCTCGATCACCGACGGCCAGATCTTCCTCGAAACCGATCTGTTCTACCAGGGCATCCGCCCGGCGGTGAACGTCGGCCTCTCCGTGTCGCGCGTCGGCTCCGCCGCGCAGACCAAGGCGATGAAGCAGGTGGCCGGCAAGATCAAGGGCGAGCTCGCGCAGTACCGCGAAATGGCGGCCTTCGCGCAGTTCGGCTCCGACCTCGACGCCTCGACGCAGAAGTTGCTCAACCGCGGCGCACGCCTGACCGAGCTTCTCAAGCAGTCGCAGTTCTCGCCGATGAAGACGGAAGAGCAGGTCGTGGTGATCTATGCCGGTGTGAACGGCTATCTCGATCCGCTGCCCGTCAACAAGGTGAAGCCCTTCGAAGAGGGCCTGCTGCGCTATGTGCGTGACAAGCAGCCCGAGATCCTCGATGCGATCCGCACCGAGAAGGCGATCTCGGATGCCACCATGCCGAAGCTCAAGGCCGCCGTCGAAGCTTTCGCCAAGTCCTTCGTCTAAGGGTCCGCGATGCCCAGTCTCAAGGACTTACGCAATCGCATCGCCTCGGTGAAGGCGACGCGCAAGATCACCAAGGCCATGCAGATGGTGGCCGCGGCGAAACTGCGCCGCGCCCAGGAAGCCGCCGTCGCCGCGCGCCCCTATTCGGAGCGCATGTCGGCGGTCATCGGCAACCTCGCCAACGCCATGGAAGGCCAGGCGGGTGCGCCAACGCTTCTCACCGGCACCGGCTTTGACCAGACCCACTTGCTGATCGTGGCGACCGCCGAGCGCGGCCTCTGCGGCGGCTTCAACTCCTCGATCGCCAAGATCGCGCGTGAGCATGCCGACCGTCTCATCGCCCAGGGCAAGACGGTGAAGATCTTCACCGTCGGCAAGAAGGGCAATGACGCGCTGAAGCGGGTCTATGGCAAGTACATCGTGGAGCACATCGACTTCCGCGGCGTGAAGTCCATGTCCTTCGCGGAAGCGCAGACGGTGGCCCAGAAAGTGCTCACCATGTTCCACAGCGGCGAGTTCGATGTGGCAACCCTGTTCTTCTCCGAGTTCAAGTCCGTGATCTCGCAGAAGCCCACCGCACTCCGCCTGATCCCCGCCGATGTCTCGGGCGCCAAGCCCGCCGACCTCGGTGGCGCTGTCTACGAAGCAGAGCCCGAAGAGGGCGAAATCCTGGCTGATCTCCTGCCGCGCAACATCGCGGTGCAGATTTTCCGTGGCCTCCTCGAAAATGCGGCATCCGAGCAGGGTGCGCGCATGAGCGCCATGGACAACGCCACCCGCAACGCCGGTGACATGATCAACAAGCTGTCGATCAAGTACAACCGCCAGCGCCAGGCGCAGATCACCAAGGAACTCATCGAAATCATTTCGGGCGCCGAGGCGCTCTAACCGAACACGGGAAGGATCAGACACATGGCAAACAGCGAGGCCGCAACCGGCCGCATCACCCAGGTCACCGGCGCCGTCGTGGACGTCGCCTTCGATGGTGGCCTTCCGGAAATCCTCAACGCCCTCGAGACGATGAATGGCGGCAACCGCCTCGTCCTCGAAGTGGCGCAGCACCTGGGCGAGAACACGGTGCGCACCATCGCCATGGACTCGACCGAGGGTCTCGTGCGCGGCCAGGCGGTGAGCAACACCGGCGCTCCCATCACCGTGCCGGTCGGCAACGAGACGCTGGGCCGTATCATGAACGTGATCGGTGAACCGGTCGATGAAGCTGGCCCCATCGGCGCCACCGCCCGCCGCGCCATTCACCAGGCGGCACCGGAATTCGTCGAGCAGTCGACGGCGGCCGAAATCCTCGTCACCGGCATCAAGGTCGTCGATCTTCTGGCGCCCTACGCCAAGGGCGGTAAGATCGGCCTGTTCGGCGGTGCGGGCGTCGGCAAGACCGTGCTGATCATGGAACTCATCAACAACATCGCCAAGACGCACGGCGGCTACTCCGTGTTCGCCGGCGTAGGCGAGCGCACCCGCGAAGGCAACGACCTCTATCACGAGATGATGGAGTCGGGCGTGAACAAGAACCCGAAGGAAGGCTCCGTCGCCGGTTCCAAGGCCGCCCTCGTTTACGGCCAGATGAACGAGCCGCCGGGTGCCCGCGCCCGCGTCGCCCTCACGGGTCTCACCGTTGCCGAGCACTTCCGTGACCAGGGCCAGGACGTGCTGTTCTTCGTGGACAACATCTTCCGCTTTACCCAGGCCGGTTCCGAAGTGTCAGCACTTCTGGGCCGCATTCCCTCGGCCGTGGGCTATCAGCCGACACTCGCCACCGACATGGGCCAGATGCAGGAGCGCATCACCACGACGACCAAGGGCTCGATCACCTCGGTGCAGGCCATTTACGTGCCCGCCGACGACTTGACCGACCCGGCGCCCGCAACGTCCTTCGCTCACTTGGACGCAACGACCGTGCTGTCGCGTTCGATCGCCGAAAAGGGTATCTACCCCGCGGTGGACCCGCTCGACTCGACCTCGCGCATGCTCGACCCGCGCGTCATCGGTGAGGAGCACTACAACGTCGCCCGCCAGGTGCAGCAGATCCTCCAGCGCTACAAGGCGCTGCAGGACATCATCGCCATTCTCGGCATGGACGAGCTCTCGGAAGAGGACAAGATGACGGTGGCGCGCGCCCGCAAGATCGAGCGCTTCCTGTCGCAGCCCTTCGACGTGGCCGCCGTGTTCACCGGTTCGTCCGGTGTGCAGGTGAAGCTCGAAGAGACCATCAAGGGCTTCAAGGGCCTCTGCGAAGGCGCCTATGACCATCTGCCGGAGCCCGCCTTCTACATGGTCGGCACCATCGACGAGGCGATCGAGAAGGCCAAGCGCCTCGCCGCCGAGGCGGCGTAAGCATCATGGCTGGCCTTCATTTCGAACTCGTAAGCCCCGCGCGGCTTCTGTTCTCAGGGAGCGTGGCCTCGGTCACCATCCCGGGCACCGAGGGCGAGATGGGCATCTATCCCGGCCACGCGCCCCTCCTCTCGACGCTGAAGCCCGGTGTCGTCACCGTCTACAAGGACGGCGGCTCCACCGACCGCATCTTCGTCAAGGGCGGCATGGTTGAAGTGAACCCGCAAGGGCTGACGCTGCTGGCCGAGGTC
>NZ_JBIICB010000225.1:0-7165 GCF_044239095.1 Aestuariivirga sp.
TTATGCCCCTGCACCGAAGAAATGTTGACGATGGCCCCGCCCCCGCGTGCCGCCATGTGCGGAATGCCGTAATGAGCCGTGTTATAGATCGAGCCGACGTTCACCGCCATACAGCGCTCCCATGTGGCCGCATCGGTGGTCAAGACGGTGCCGAAGGGGTGTACCGCGGCTGCATTCACGATGATGTCGAGTGCACCGTGGCGTGCGACGCAATCTGCAACTGCGGCGGCGACTTCGTTTGTCGAGGACACGTCTGTGAGGCGCGCCGTCATGGCAAGCCGTTCCTCACGTGCCAGCCTATCGAAAGATTCATTTACCTCAGGATCGATCCCGAGACCGATGACACTCGCCCCAGCCGAGGCAAGCCGCCTCGCCACAGCCCGTCCGATGCCCGAGGTTCCCGTGATCAACGCAACCTTTCCTGCGAATTCAGTCATCTTTCCCTCCAATCAGCCTGCATTGACAGGTTGATACCACATCGAAAGCGTCCGGAAGCAATGCCTTGCAACACGCGCTTACAGAACGCTGACCCGTGCATGCCGTCAACTCATCTCACTCCACCTCGGAGGAGCGCCCGCCCTGCGTTTATGTCAACGCCCTGATTTGCATCTCCAAGACGAGACAGCCCGGTGGACTGCGACCCTCACTCCAAATATCATGCCGAGAGGTTCTCAAATCTTGGAGTGAAAAGCTGATGGCGGGGAATGAAAGGCAGCTTGGGCGTGCAACCCTGGCGACCGATCCGCGGTTCTTGAGGGCTGGAGCGGTTTTCACCCGTGAAATGGCCATCGCTGCCGGCCTGCCGGAAAGGGTGGCCGCCAATCTCGAACTTGCGGCTGAGGAAGCAGGTCTGCTTATCATCGATCAATCCTTCGAGGGCCAGCGAACCGGCTCCTTTGATATCATTTGCGAGTATCGTGACGGCCGGTTCATTGCCGCATTCGAGGACCAGGGCTTGCCCTTCGAATGGGGTAAGGCGGCGAAGTCCGACACTTCACGCCACTCCGTCGCCCTGCTCAGCGGTTTCGCCGACGAACTGCGCATGATCAATCTTGGCCGCGACGGGAAACGCCTGGAGTTCGTGGTCCATCAATCCAGCCCCTTCCTCGAGACCTCATTCCGCGAAGGCGGCGATGAGGACGACACCGAGGCAGGAGATGTTGCCCCACTTGATACCCCACTCGAGTTGAGGCCTGCCATCCCAGAGCGCGATGGCATTGCCTTTGCCCGCTGCATGTACAAGGTCTATGGCTTCACCTATGTGGAAACCGTCTATTTTCCCGAACGGGTCCGCAGCCTGATCGAGAAGGGCCTTCTCATGTCATTCGTGGCTGTCACCGCCGATGGTGAGGTCGTCGGGCATCAGGGCATAAAGTTGGACTCTCCCACGGCCCGTGTCGCTAACATTTGCATGGGAGCCGTCGACCCTCGCTATCGTGGCCGCCGCCTGTTCGAGCAACTCAAGGACATGGCTGTCGATGCGATGCGCCAACGGGGTTTGCTTGGTGTTCACAGCGAGGCCGTCAGCCTTCATCCCTTTTCCCAGAAGGCAAACTTCAAGACCGGCGGACGGGAAACCGGCATGTTGCTTGGTCACGTTCCACGTGGTTTCACCTTCAAGGACATCAAGGACAGCGATATCATTGGCGAAGACCGGCAAACGGCCGTTCTCTTCTATAATGTGCTGAATGCCCCTCCGCGGCGGAGCGTCCATCTCCCAGCGCGGCATCGCCAGATGATCGAGCGCATCTATTCCTGGGCTGGTATCGACCGCAACACGGCAACGCCTGAGACTGGGGCCATTTCGGCCTTGCCCGAAGCAGCGCGGATTGATGTGGATGTGACACCTGCGCAAGGCTCGGCGGTGATCAAAGTGATAGAGCCCGGTAGCAATCTCGCCAGCCTGCTGCGTGCCCAGCGAGACGAACTGAAGCTAGGGAGAATCGAAGTCATCTATCTCGACATAGCCTTGCACTGGCCTGCTACCCCCAATCTCGTGGAGCAGGCAGAGGAGCTTGGTTTTTCCTTCTGCGGCATTTACCCCGAGAAGCACGAAGACGGCGACCTCTTGCGTCTCCACTATTTGAACAACCTTCGCATCGACCCCACCCGGATCGTGACCATCAACGAGATGGGCAAGGACTTGCTGGACTATACTCTCGCTGAATCGAAACGCGTCCAAGCTCAAGCCTGACATCGCCTTAGTCCTGAGACCTTCATCTTGACGCTGCAGCGTCGAGGTAGCGTCTGCGCAGGAGCTGTGAATAGATGACAAGTCCAGACCTCAGCAGATCACCGATTCTCCTAGATCAGAGATAGTCCTGAACTTGGCACAGGCGATACCAGCCGCACACATGATGTCGGCCGGCTGAACAAGCTGCCCGCCGAAAACATCTGGCAGTACCTTCGCGCCAAATGGCTCTCCGTCGGTATACTCCAACTTCCGGCGGAATCATCGAAACAGCACGCGACGCCTGGCGGAGGCTCGTTGCCAGACCAGAGACCATCACCCCAATCGGAATGCGGCAATGGGCTCATATAGGTCAGACCCAATGACCACCGGCATAGTCAGACGCTGAGCTGTCTCACCGGCCGCCAGCTGACATGGGATGACAGGAAAGTGTGAAAGGCCGGGGAGCCGCACCGCGTCGCTGCGAGATCTTCATAGACTTGACGGTTCAAGCCCGTCCGCTGCCACCTCGAGGCGCCATGCTTCAGGGGAGAGCGAATTTGGACCGGCACATAGTACGGGCGGCGCCTTCCGCCAGCATAAGCCCGGCGATGAAAGTCATGATCGTCACTACCCAGGAAGAAATGCCGTTCATCCAGGTATCCGAATGTCTCGAGGTCGGACTTGAGAAGAGCCCAGGGGCCACGATTCACGGTTTCGCAAATGTATCGCTTTCCGAGCCAGGTGGAGATGTCGCCGGTCTCAACATTCTCTCCCGCAAGGCCGACATACATCGGGGCTTTCAGAAGGCGCCTGACATGCCGTGCCATGACGGCCCCAATCCGAGACCGTGGGGTCGCGAGCAAGTTGAAGGCATGACCGCAGCGGCCAGAGACAGACGCTGCACCTTCGTCAAGCGCCCGGTGGAATGCCATGTCAAAGCCGGGATGCCGGATGAAGATGTCGGCCTGCACCTCGATCACATAGGGTGCCGCCGCCAGGTTGAAGCAGATATTGTCGCAAGCCGTCTCAAAGATCGGAACGTCGTTGCGCAGGACAATGGCCTCAACGAGGCAATTGCTGCCCGCAGACTTCAGGAAGGACGTCACCAGCTCAACCGTCCGGTCCTCTGACCCGTCGTCCAGTACGATCAGCTGGCTTGGGCATGAGATTGACGTCAGCAAGCAGGAGAGGGTCTCCAGAATACATTGCTCATGGTTGAACGTCGGGATGCAGATGGCCTGCCGGGGAGCAATGGTTGACGCACTCAGATGGGAGGCAAGCTGCGGCACAGTCCGAAGGCGATGGGGCACCGGGGTCATATGCAGGCGGCGGAAATAGGCGCCGCTCTCGATGTCCCTGCAAAGATGCTGAAATCTGTCAACTAGATCCATGCTCGCCAGCATCACACAAGTTGCACCGCCGTTCTACGACATTATCGCTACTTGCGGTCATCAACCCGTGCCGTATACACCGGTTAACTTAGAGCATGATCCTGCGCGCGTTCCGATAAGGCATTTCGAATTTGCCGGAACGCGCGTTAGCATCGAAGCAGAGCGCAGGAGACGGAACCCGCGATGAAACTGCATATCAATTATGCCGCAGGTTGTTACTTGGTATCCCAGCGTACCTGCGGCGCAAGCGCCTTGCAGAACGGCTTTGACAAGACGATGGCCTACGGGCTGCCGGACATCGAGGCAGCGTTCCTCGACGTCAATCGCTTCACCTTTTCCCAACCACGGGGCGCCGGATACTGGCTCTGGAAACCGTATGTCATTCTTAAGACCCTCGTGACGCTCGATCCGGGGGACTGGCTCATGTACACAGATTCCGGCATGTATTTCGTCCGCGATCCGTGGCCCTTCATCTTGCCGCATGAAGCAAGGATCGGGGAGAGGGGCATCCTTGCGATGGGGCGTACAGGCCTGAATAGTCAATACACCAAGAGAGATACATTTCTGCTGATGGGATTGGACGAGCCGCACTATCGCGATGCGCCCCAGATCACGGCCTCGATGATGGTCTGCAGGAACACGCCGCTCGCGCGGAACTTCATCGAAGAATGGCTGGCCTATGCGCGTGACCCCAGGATCCTGACCGACCTTCCGAACACCCAGGGCTTGCCGAATTACCCAGACTTCAGGGATCACAGACATGACCAAAGCATCCTGAGCCTTCTCGCGATGAAGCATGACATAGCTTTTGTCAGCGGAGTGACCCAGTGGGAGATGCCGGACGCTCCCTGTGTGATCCACCACCGAAACCGGGAATGACATCCCAGTTCGGAACGAAGGACCAAGCTAGGCACCGTAGACGCTTGCCACTCGACACCGGCGCAGACACTCCGGATTCAGTCACATTCACAAGAAGAAAGTACTTGCTTGATAGGAGCTTTGGAATTCTGCAAAAAAGAACCGCGGGACTAACGCGTCGACACCGCCGCGAGCTCTAAGCAGACTATCTGACGTTGGGCTGACAGGTGTCGCAGGTGAACGCCCTGCGGCTCGCCATTTCCACGCGGCGGATTTCCGATGCACATGCCGGGCAGTGGGACTTGTTGAAGATGTTCACCCGCTCGCCATAACGGCTGCGCGCTTTCTTTACACCGTCGACCGTAATGATCGAGTTGGCT
Organism: Aestuariivirga sp.; assembly: GCF_044239095.1. Classification (GTDB taxonomy): domain Bacteria; phylum Pseudomonadota; class Alphaproteobacteria; order Rhizobiales; family Aestuariivirgaceae; genus Aestuariivirga. Next base: position 4,803 of record NZ_JBIICB010000225.1, read on the forward strand.
TTCACACCAATCTGGAGAAGATGCACCGCATCTGACCACAACCTGTCGAATGTCTCTCGCGAGATCGCATGTCCCGGCGTCTCCGGGCTCACTTTTTGGCGCCAGAGAAGTTCACTCCGGTAGATGTTGCCAATCCCGGCAATCACCGCTTGATCCATCAGCAGAATTCCGATTTGCGTCTTGCTCTTTCTAATCCGCAGCCAGGCACGCTCGGGGTCGGCATCGGAACGCAGCACATCAGGCCCAATGCGCGCGATCAGCGCCAATCTTGCGGGCATGCTCAGAACCTCGCAGCAATTCGGTCCGTTGATATCGACACAATGCGTCTTGCTCATCATGCGCACACGTACTGCGCCCTTCGGTTCCGCCGCGGGGCATTTCTGGGGCTTGAACATGCCAAACAGGCCCAGATGAACGTGAAGCGCTTCATCGCCGAAGTAATAGAGCAAATGCTTTCCGTAGGCTTCAATACCAGTGCAAGTCCTCCCATCAAGCACCTCAGCACCTTCCAGAAAACGGCCCTGCGGCGAGGAGACATCGAGGCGGTGTCCAACAAGCATGGGCCGCTGATCAAGCGCGGCTCGATGTATTGTGTGTCCCTCAGGCATTTTCTGGAATCCCGCGCTGGCATCAGGGCAGGGAGGGAAGCAAATCATAGCATCGGCCGCAAACGCCAAGTTGCCGCGCTACGAAAGAGCATGTTCGACCAGGAAACCGATCTCAACCTGCTTGAAAAATGCCACCGGCAGGCTGCGCCCAGACTGAGACAGCCATTCAGGCATTTTCCGCAAGCTTCTCATACTGGCTGGGCAGCTACGATCGGTGTAGATGACATAAGATGAGCACTCTCTTGGCATCTCGAATGGCTTCTTGGGTCGCAACACAAGGCCCTCTGAGCTATCGCTCTTTCACAGAGATCTCATCTCGACGGAACGAAAGGCAGAGGTAGAAAATCATGAGAGAGCCTGCGAGATCAGCCAGCGGACCAACTCCTCCCGCCGAGTTTCGTTCACTTTCCAAGACCGGCGTTGCTGTGATTTTCGGCTCTGGCGGTGGCATCGGAAGCGCACTGATGGATGCACTGAGATCCAATGGCAGCTTCGCGCATCTGGTGGGCTTCAATCGAAAGACAACTCCGTCAATCGACCTCATGAACGAAGCGAGCCTCGAACACGCCGCGAAGTACGCGGCCGGAATGGGTGAGTTACGGCTTGTGATCGACGCGACAGGATTTCTTCACGACGAGCGCCAGCGGCCAGAAAAAAGCTGGCGTCAGATCGATGCGGGTAATCTCGCCCGCTCCTTTGCCTTGAATGCCATCGGTCCCGCACTTATCATGAAGCATGTGCTCCCGCTCTTGCCCCGGTCAGGCAAGGCCGTTTTCGCGACCCTCTCGGCAAGAGTTGGAAGCATTGGCGATAATCGTCTTGGTGGCTGGTACGCGTATCGTGCATCAAAAGCAGCACTCAACCAACTCGTGCGGACGTCCGCGGTCGAATTGGCGCGTCAGTCCCCGGAAGCAATCTGTGTCGCCTTGCATCCAGGTACGGTTGCAACATCATTGTCCGCTCCGTTTGCAGCGACTGGATTGAAGGTCCACACACCTTCTGAAGCAGCCCACCATTTACTGGGCGTCGTCGATGAGCTAACCGCCGCTTCCAACGGCGGCTTCTTCGACTGGCGAGGGCAGCCTGTAACCTGGTAGCTCTGCTGAATGTTGACAGGCCATCGCTTTCTGGTTTTGCAGCCGCTTTCCAGTCACTCCCGCAGCATGCTGTAGCGCCATCTCCGCTGTGGCAGTTGGCAAAGACGATGCCCATGAAATGGCCGGGCGCCAGGCCCCATGGATGAAGACGTCTCGCTTGCGGGGATGGACAGAAATGGTCCATGCGCATGTTTACCCGGTGATGGCGAGTACGTCGGTCGCCAGACCCAGAATTCACGACATTGTGATCAACTTCATCAGCACTGCAAGGGTCAGATTTCACCAGCGACATAAACGCTCGTTTACGAGATCGAGCAAGTCATTCTATCGTTTCATTGTTTGGGATTGTCCAGCAAAGAGCTCGAAGCAGCCAGAACGGAAGTTGAGAAGATGGAGACCTACGACCAGTCGGGCGCGCTGGTGCCTTGGCACTCGGAGGAGCGCCTGCTCATCTCAGGCGTTGAGCTCAGTGTTGCTCCACCGATTGAGTTGAATGTCGAGTCTCCGGAGCTCCGCTATCAGAAGCTGACACATCAGTAGTGTCCGGTTTAATTCATGATCAATCGCGAAGAGGCCAATAACGACGTGGTGTTTGGCGATTTTCGGGGTGTCCACGATTTGAAATCCGTTCCGCTCTTTTGCGATGCTCTTGGGCTTG
>NZ_JBIICB010000407.1:0-7152 GCF_044239095.1 Aestuariivirga sp.
AATCATGAACCGAAGCCGGCAAAAGCCACGCCTGATCTACTTCCCACGATCGATATGTCTTGCTCATAACCCAAATGAATCAAATTCTATCCCCGCCGTCGAGGCCATTTTCCAGACAGGCTCCTAGGGCGGCGGGCGCTCCAACCGTGCCGCCATCCCGGCGAAAGCGGGATGCCAGCTTCCGCTGGTATGACGGTGAGACGTGGGCGTTGATCATTACTGACCACCTGGCCGGAACGCGCGCTAATGGGGAAGATTGGGCCGGCTGCATCGCATATATTCTGCTGCCGCCAGATTGAATGACTGCCCCTTTGCCGCCGCACCCGACATCAATAGACCATCGATCAACGCGGCATAATCTCCTTGGGTCGCCCGCAAGATCACATTGGATGACACTCCGGCGGTTTTCGCCTGCAATGCCATTTGCTGCGCAATGTTGGCCAGCATGGTCTGGTGGCACATAATGGCTTGCCTCTGCACACCAAGCATGCCGGAAGTGTCGAACACATGCGTGACGGACGCGATGGTTCGCCCGAAATACCAGCGCTCATAAACGCCATGAGGTGCTAGGCCCTCCGCGAAGTGCTCCGGATGGTGCTTGTCAAATTGGGAGCACCAACAGGCCTCGTCGACAGCTTGCGCCAGGACACGATGATCGAGATTGTCCTCGTGGAACATGGAATCTGGATCGAAGGTCACGATGCCATAGGGTTGAAGGCTTCGAATGGCGTGAATGATCCGCTCCCGCAGGGCGACCCGCGAAACATCGCCGAGAACGTCCGTCTGCAAGCCAAGGTCATCAACCTCTGCAATACCGAGAACCCTTGCAGCCTGCCTGAACTCGGCGGCATTGCGGCTGATCGTTTCAGCCTCATCCAGGCCTACAGAATCCCAACGATCATCCGTCACGCGCAAACAATGGATGTGCCAACCCGCCCTGGCCCACATTGCAATGACACCACCGGCAAATATCGCGGGATCATCAGCATGGGCTACAATGAGCAGCAGGGTCCGTCCCCGGCCTTGCTCAAGACCTTCTTGCGTGACCACCACCGGTTCGGTCTGCAATTCTGGGATCGTGAAACGAACCATCATCCCGTTCCCGAGGACGCCGCGATCGCGACGAGGTAATTCCGTGTCACTGCTTCCGAACGAACTTCATCGCCATCAGCGATCGCCCTGTATATCTGGGCAAGCTGCTCATGGGAATGGTTGCGCACAATCTCGGCCACTTCACCGTTTTCGCGGCGGCCATCAAACTTGTGGTCGGTACGCGACTTGATGATCTGGTCAAATGTCCTCAGCAGAAGGCCATTGCCAGAAGCCACATAATAGGCACGCGAAAACTGGTAGATCCTTGACTTGAATTCAATCCAGCTGCCAGGACTCAGAATGGCATCCAACGATGACTTCAAAAGTTTCAGGTGCGACTGGGATATATGACGCGCCGCCAGGGCTGCCACGGCCGGCTCAAAGATCAACCGTGCTTCAATCGTTTCCAGCAAGGAGTGTTCATGCGGCGCATGGATATCAACATCCGCATCAATCCGCTCAATGATCTGCGGTGCCTGTTCGGAAAGCCAAGTACCGGATCCAACCTTGCGGGAAATGAGGCCCATTTCATTCAGAATCAGCAGCGCATCGCGGACCTGTTGGCGGGAAGCGCCGAATGTTTCCGCCAGCTTGCGCTCATTGGGCAACTGAGCACCCGGCAAGTATCGTGCCTTGCGGATCGCCTCCAAAAGCGCGGCATGGATGGCTGATGCCGTAATCACAGACCGGTTGTTCTGATCAGCAGATGAATTCTGAACGTCAGTCATTCAATTCCCCATAACATCAGGCACGCCGTTCGTAGGCACGTTCAAGCCGCAGCTTCAAATCAGCAATAAAGCCCGGCGTAATTGCCACGTCATGCGCCAGTGAGTGCCATAAAGGCAGCGAATTGATATAGGAGCGCATACCCGTCAGCCCCTCTTCGGCTTGCGCCCAAGTCAGGCCCATGGCCTGTGGGCGCACATCAAGGCCAATGCCTGCGATGGCGTCCATCATGTCGCCGGCGCCCTTTTCATGCAGCATGGAGCCGACGACAATGCCTAAGCCAACTGGCTGGCCATGGAGGAATTTTTTGCCCGTCTGTTTCTCCAGCGTGTAGAACAGAAAGTGGTCAGTACCCTCAATATGGCGCGGGCACCAGCCGGAGCCATGGAAAGACGTGCCCCACTTCAATCCATCGACAAGTGCGTCAATGCCTGCATCCGTCATGTGACGGATGCCGTCAATGTTCTTTAGAATTGCGTTCACCTTTGACAGCGATTGCTTGGCAAGACCCTCGTCATAGGGCCATTTGGCCTCAATCTTTCCGTTGTCACGGGCATACTGCCAGTCGAGTACGCCGGTATGAAAACAAAGAATGTCGCCGATACCCGACCAATTGAGGTGCCGCGGTGCTGCCCGCAGCACGTCATAGTCAATGAATACACACTCCGGAACAGCATAGCCGCGATAGATGACCTTGCCGTTTTCCCGTACACCGGAGCGGTGGGAGTAAACGGCATTCACCGAGAGCGCTGTCGGAGCCTGGAACAGTGGAAGATTGCGCCGCCAAGCAAAGTATTTTGCCACATCGAGCGCCTGGCCTCCGCCAAGGCCGAGAATGGCGCGAATGTCCTTGAGGCCTGCTGCATCGCGATCCAGATCAACCTGCTCAATCGAATCAGCCAAATAGACTTGATAGCCCGCCCCTTCAAACTCGTGCTTAAACATGTTCCAGAGATCGGGCATTGTGACAATGAGGAAGGGCGGATTGACGAAGTTCTTGAACTCGCCAAACAGGCCACGTCCCATGACCGTCGGGAAGCCGTAGTCAAGGCAGGCATTGCACATGGAAATTTCCTTTCAATAGGTCGCGGTGAGCCCGCCATCGACGGCTATGCACTGGCCCGTGATATAAGTGGATAGATCAGACAAGAGAAACAGGAATGCGCCTGCACAGTCTTGCGCGGTTCCGGCCCGGCCCAAAGGCAGCTTTCGACGATCGATATACACATCTCGAAACCAGCCGGTTGTGTGCTCATGTGTGCCATCGGCCATGATGGCCATGCGCGTATCGATAAAGCCTGGCGCCACGGCATTCACGCGCACAGGCGCCAGATCAATGGCCATGGCGCGGGTAAGGTTAAGGCCACCGCCTTTGGCAGTGGCATAGGCCACGGAATTGGCTTGGCCAAAGAGTGCTTGCGTCGACAACGTATTGACGATGGAACCGCCCTGTCCCGGAAAATGGGAAAGCACGCACTGGCTCACCCGCAAGATAGAAGTGAGATTTGTAGAGATCACTTTCTCAAAGCGGGCCTCTGCCACTGATGCCGCATGACTCTCATCAAGGATGGCCGCATTATTGACGAGGCCGTTGATCGTGCCCAGCGCCTGAACTGCCTGCTCAACACCCGACTTCACTGCACCCAGATCTGACACATCCATTTCAACGGATATGGCGTTAAGCCTGCGCGCCTGCGTTCTGACCTCCGCGCCGTCGATGTCGGCCATTGCAACTTTGCCACCGGCCATGATGATGGCTTCGGCAACGGCAAGGCCTATGCCGCGTGCAGCGCCTGTGACCAGAATGGACTTACCCTGAAGCAGAGCGTTCATCCTTTGATGGCTCCTGAAGAAAGTCCGGATACCAGCGCGCGTTGTGCGACGACTGTCAGGATGGTGATGGGAATGATGGCAAGGGCAGATGCGGCGGCCATCGGGCCCCAATCGAGATTTCTTGTAGAGATGAAGCCTGCGATGAAGACCGGCAGAGTCTTGGCGGAATTGCCAGCCAGCATGACCGGAATCAAGAACTCATTCCAGGCCAACAGCGCCACGAAGATCGTCGTCGCTGCGATGCCGGGGAGGATCAACGGCAAGACCACGTAGATCAGAATTTGCCATCGCCTGGCGCCGTCCACGGCAGCACTCTGTTCCAGCGCGATCGGGATCTGTTCGACAAACGACATCATCAACCAGACCGCAAAGGGAAGGTTCACAGCTGCATACATAACAATGAGCATGAGGTGATTGTCGTAAAGTCCCAGTTGCGAAATAATCTGGAACAGGGGCACCATGATGACGATGGCAGGCACGGCCCTGATCAATACCAGGCCAACCTCAAGTGAGCCGCGCCCGCGGAAACGGGACGAGCGGGCCAATGCATAGGCGGCCAAGGTGGCAATGAAGACGCAGAGCAACGTCGACGCAAGTGTAATGACAACGGTGTTCAAGCAGGTTTGCCAAAAGCCGCGCGTTGCAAATATTGCATCGTAGTTCTTCATCGTCGGCGTGAAGCTGATGAACTTCGGCGGGAACACAAAGGTATCGTCGCGTTGCTTGATAGACGTTGTTATCGTCCAGTAGACGGGAAACAACGCGATGAAACTGGCGAGCAGCAGGCAGAGATAGCTCAACCAGGTTGCGATCTTCTTGCGGGTCTTGGCCCTCATCGTGCATACCCCGTGGCCCGGCGCCACATCACGTAAATCGGGGCAACCAGCAGAACCATCAGGACGCCGAGCGCTGCGGCACGTGAAATCTGGAAGAAGATAAATCCAGTGTTATAGGTCAGCATGCCCAGGGTCTGCGTGGCTGTACCAGGCCCGCCCTTGCCCGTGAGAATGAAGATCAAGTCAAACATCTTGAGGCAGTCGATGATGCGGATCATGGCGATGACAAGCACCACCGGAAGCAGCGACGGCAGCGTAACATAGAAGAAAATCTGGGATGCGCGCGCACCATCGATGCTTGCTGCTTCGCGCGGACCATTGGGCAAACCTGCCAGACCTGCAAGGGTGATCAGCATGACAAAAGGAATTGACTGCCAGCTATCAACAATAGTGACTGCCATGATGGCGGGCCACCGCCATCCCAGCCAATTGGGGCCATTTACGTTGATCTGATCGAACGCCCAGTTGATGACACCGAGATCGGCATCAAACAGGAAACGCCACATCAGCCCGACGGCAACTGGTGTCAACAGCATGGGTATGATGAGAATCGTCCGGAAGATCTGCGTACCCGCCAAATTGCGGTGGAGCAAAACCGCTAAGCCAATCCCAATCGGGATCTGAACCACAAGAGCCAACACGATCAGGATCAAAGTGACCCAGATGGATTCCCAGAATCGTGGATCAGTAAACGCTTGAACATAATTATCAAAGCCAATGAACTTTGCGGCCACAAAGGCGCCAAGTGTCTCATTGCGGAATGAGAGATAAAGCGCACCAATGACTGGCAACGCGAAGACCACGATAAGCATCGTCCATGTCGGCAGCACAAGCAGTTCGGCGAGCCGGGCATTGGCAGTTTCAATGCTCTTTGACCGTCCACGGTTCGGCATTGGCGTATCATGATTCCCTGGTTGCGGGGGTGTGGCTGAACCACACCCCCGTTGACATGCCGGCTGACTACTGGGCGTTCTCTTGAGCGAGAATGGGCTTTTCGGTTTCCTGAAGTGCATCAAGGCCCGCCTTGACCTCGACAGAGCCATTCATGATGCCAGCCAAGGCATCAACTGCTGCCTTCTCAAACTCAGGCCACACACGGATTTGCGGATAGCGCTCAACTCGTGTGCCCTCAGGAATATCGAGCACTGGCAGATAGGGGTACTTGGCGATGAGCTCAGGATCAGTGATGATGGATTTGCGGCCAATCGCAGCAGCGCCGGCATTGAGGTAGTTCTTGGCGTTTGACTTGCCCAGCACGAACTCGAGGAACTGCCAGGCCACGTCCGGGTTCTTTGCATCGGAAGGAATGCCGATGTTCCAGCCGGCGAGGTGGGTCACGTCGACTGAACCCTTCGGCATGGGCGCTGTGCCGATCTTGCCCGCATGCTTCTGGTTTGCGGGATCGTTCAACATGCCCCAGTAACCTGAATACTGAACCATTGCGCCGATATCGGTCGACAAGAATTTGATTGTTGCATCATCACTTGAGGCCGACAGCGCGCCTTCGGGCGCATAGGCCAGCATGTCCTTCAGGAATTGCGTGCCAGCCACCGCCTCAGGCGTGTTGACAGTGGGATTGTAGTTCTCATCATAGAGCTTTCCGCCGAAGCTCCACACCATGGTCATCCACCACCAGGACACGTTGGGCCCGTAGCCAAAGATCATGCCATCGCCCTTGCCTGATTCCTTCACGGCCTTGGCATTGGCCTTGAATTCATCCCATGTCGTGGCAGGCTTCAGGCCCAGCGCATCATAAATATCGGTGCGATACCATTGGATGAAGGGTTCCGTGGAAAGTGTTAGGCCAAGGGTTTGCCCCTTGTACTTGCCGTAATCTTGCTGGCCCTTTCCGAAGTCGGAAATGTCATATTCCGTCGACGCGGCGATCTTGTCATCCAGCGGCATCATGGTGCCAGCAGCCCCAAAGGGCGTGAGGAATGAATTGTCGAACTGGGCGACGTCATACTGGCCTTGCTTCAACTGAACCGTCAGCATCAGCTTCTGGTGCATCTCGCCATATGGCACTTCCGTGACATTCACCTTGTGGCCAGTGGCCTTCTCAAAGGCCGGAATGAACGACTGAATGGCCGTTGAAGATGGCGATGGGCTGAGGAAGATGTTCAATTCATCCGCCCAGGAAAATGTTGTTGTGGCCAGCAGAATGGCCGCTGCTGAGATAAGTTTCTTGGCTAATGGCATGGTGTTTCCTCCTGTGATGCCAGTCGTTTCGGATCAGACGTTGTCCGTCTTCCGGCCGCTTATCGTCCTGGCCTCAAACTGACCCCAGCACTGCGGCTTGCCGTTCAGTGAACATCAATTGGTCAACCATTGTCAATTGCTATTCGACCATTGAAGCACTAGTTTTCTGTTCGATATTCTGTCACCAGATCAGATTTACGTTTGACAGCCATTCATCTCATGCGCAGTATCCCGCCAAAATGGTTGGCCATTTAACGGCCACTGATCAGGGAGCGGAAATGGCGGCAGTTTCACTCGCGGGTGTCGGGAAGTCATACGGCTCGCAATCTGTCGTCCGCGACATCAATCTCGACATTGCCGATGGCGAATTTATCGTGCTGGTGGGGCCCTCTGGCTGCGGCAAGTCCACAATTCTGCGCATGATCGCAGGGCTTGAGGACATCACGCAGGGCGACATCAGCATCGG
>NZ_JBIICB010000226.1:0-7148 GCF_044239095.1 Aestuariivirga sp.
CGCGACGGGAGAAGGGGATGAACATCTCACAGCTTTCCCTTCTCCCGTCCGAAGGATGGGAGAAGGTGGCCGAAGGCCGGATGAGGGCCTGCTTCAACATCGGGACTCGTGGAGAGAGGCCTTCATCCGCCCTGCCGGGCACCTTCTCCCATCGCGTCGCGACGGGAGAAGGGGATAAGCATCTCCCAGTTTTCCCTTCTCCCGTCCGCAGGATGGGAGAAGGTGGCCGAAGGCCGGATGAGGGCCTGCTTCAACATCGGGACTCGCGGAGAGAGGCCCTCATCCGCCCTGCCGGGCACCTTCTCCCATCGCGTTGCGACGGGAGAAGGGACGCTTGTCAGATGCCGATGCCCTTTGCCGCCAGCGCGCTGCGGATCTCGTCCAGGATGACCGGATCGTCGATCGTCGCGGGGGTCTTGAATTCCTCCCTGTCGGCGATCTTGCGCATGGTGGCGCGCAGGATCTTGCCGGAGCGCGTCTTCGGCAGGCGCGGCACGACGACGACCGTCCTGAGGGCTGCGACGGCGCCGATCTCATCGCGCACCTTGCCCACGCATTCCTTCTCGATCTCCGCGGCAGGCCGGCTGACCCCCGACTTCAGCACCACGAAGCCCACCGGCACCTGGCCCTTCAACTGGTCTGCGATGCCGATCACCGCTGTCTCCGCCACGTTGGGGTGGCCGGCGAGAACTTCCTCCATTCCCCCGGTCGATAGGCGGTGTCCCGCGACGTTGATGATGTCGTCGGTGCGGGCCATGATGTAGAGGTAGCCGTCCTCGTCCATGAAGCCCGCATCCGCGGTCTCGTAGTAGCCGGGGAAATGCGAGAGATAGCTCTTGGCGAAGCGCTCGTCGTTGTTCCACAGCGTGGGCAGGCAGGAGGGCGGCAGCGGCAGCTTCACGCAGATGGCGCCCAGCTTGCCGCGCGGCACTTCGTGGCCGCCTTCATCGAGCACCCGGACATCATAGCCCGGCATAGCCACGGTGGGCGAGCCATGCTTCACCGGCAGCATGCCGAGACCTACCGGGTTCGCCGCGATGGACCATCCCGTCTCGGTCTGCCACCAATGGTCGACGACGGGCACCTTCAAATGGTCCTCCGCCCATTTCACCGTATCGGGATCCGCGCGCTCACCTGCAAGGAACAGTGTTCTGAGGGACTTCAGGTCATGCTTGCGGATGTAGTTGCCGTCCGGGTCTTCCTTCTTGATGGCGCGGAAGGCCGTGGGGGCGGTGAACAGGGCGGAGACGCCATATTCCGCGACAATGCGCCAGAAGGTGCCGGGGTCCGGGGTGCCGACGGGCTTTCCCTCGAAGAGGATGGTCGTGGCGCCCTGCAGCAGCGGCGCATAGACGATGTAGGAGTGCCCCACGACCCAGCCCACATCCGAGGCCGCCCAATACACTTCGCCGGGCTTGATGTCGTAGATGTTCTCCATCGACCACCTGAGCGCCACCATATGCCCGCCATTGTCGCGCACCACGCCCTTGGGCTGCCCTGTGGTGCCGGACGTATAGAGGATATAGAGCGGGTCAGTGGCCTTCACCGCTACGCAATCGGCCTTGCGGCCGAGGCCCTTGGCCACGCGGCAGATGTCTTCCCAGTCATGATCGCGCCCGGCGGCGAGTTCCGCCGTCACCTGCTCGCGCTGGAACACCACGCAAGATTCCACCTTGTGCGCCGCGATCTCGAGCGCCTGGTCAAGCAGCGGCTTGTAGGCGATGACCCGTCCCGGCTCGATGCCGCATGAGGCGGTAAGAATGGCCTTGGGCTTGGCGTCATTGATGCGGGTGGCAAGTTCGGGCGGCGCGAAGCCGCCGAACACCACCGAATGGATGGCGCCAAGCCTCGCGCAGGCCAGCATGGCGAACAGCGCCTGGGGTATCATTGGCATATAGAGGATGACCCTGTCACCCTTGCGGATGCCGAGATCTTCGAGTGCTGCGGCAAGGGTGGCGACTTCATCGAGCAGATCGTTGTAGGTGAACTTCGCCTTCCTACCGGTGATCGGACTGTCATAGATCACCGCCAGGCGCTCGCCATGGCCCGCCTTCACATGGCGGTCGACGGTGTTCCAGCACGTGTTGCAGTCCGCCCCCACGAACCAGCGGTCAAGCCCGTCCACCCGGGCATAGACATCGGTCCACGGCGAGAACCAGTCGATGTCTTTCGCGGCCTCCGCCCAGAAGGCGGCCGGGTCGTCTTTCCAGCGGGCATAGGTGTCGTGGTAGCGGCTCATGGGCAGGACTCCCGAAGCGTTCATCAGGCCTTATCGGCACATGGGCCGCGCTCTGGCAAGTGCAACGCCATTAGCTTTTGGTATGGCGTCACAGGGATGCCAGAAAAGTCATTCATTTACAATCGTTTGCATAATTTCTCAGTCTGGCGCCGAAGCTGCGCTTCGCTTACACGGTGGCGACGGCAAGGACGAATCTCCATGCTTCGTGACGCACATGGTCCTGACGCGACGGTCTACGCCGCCCCTGCGCCGGCGGGTTTTCTACCGCTCCTGCGGTTGAGCTTCGCTGCCCATGGCATATTCCTTGCCATCGCCGGAGGCTTCTTCCTGTTGCTTCATAGCCTTCTTTTCCTGGTGCCCGGGATGTCGTCGCGGTCCGCCTCTGATGTCCTGCTGGCCATCGTGATCTCCGCGCTCCCGATGCACCTCATTGCGCTCGTCACTTACCAGTTCATCGAGATGGTGGTGTATGAGCGGCCGAAGAGCCCCACACTGCGGCTGTTCAGCAAGGTGTTTTCCGTGTTGTTCGACAGGAAGTCCCTTGCCAAGGGCCTGCCGATGTATGTGAGCCTGTTCTGCTTCATCTATGTCTTCGGCCTGATGAAGGCGAACATCACCGTCTTTCAGCCCTTCCGATGGGACGAGACGTTCGACCGCTGGGACGTCGTCATCCATTTTGGCCGGAGGCCCTGGGAGTGGCTGCAGCCGCTTCTCGGTCATCCCCACATCACCTTTCTTGTGAACCTCAACTACAATCTCTGGTTCTTCGTGATGATGGGGTTCTGGGTCCACTATGCATTCGTCGCGCGGCCCGGAGTTGAGCGCACCCGTTACTATATGTCCTTCATGCTGATTTGGATGATCGGCGGCACCTTCTTTGCCATCCTCTTTTCCTCGGCGGGTCCGTGCTTCTACGGCGAGGGCCGGCTGGGTCTTTCACCGGATCCCTATGCGGATCTCATGGCCTACCTCCGGTCCGCGGCCGAGGTGGTTCCGGTATGGGCGCTCACCACGCAGGACATATTGTGGAGCCATCGGGAGCAAGCCTCAGCCTTCGGCGGCGTATCGGCCATGCCCAGCATGCACAACGCCACGGTGTTGCTGTTCCTGCTGACGAGCCGCGGTTGGGCGCGCTGGGTGCGGTTGGTGCTGCTTGCGCATTTCGTGCTCGTCTTCCTCGGCTCCGTGCATCTCGCCTGGCACTATGCCGTCGATGCCTATCTTGCCTGGGCTATCGTGCTCGCCGTTTGGTGGGCCACGGGCCCCCTGGCGCGGTGGTGGGAGAGCAGGCCCGCGACCCTCGCGTTCCGGCGGGCCATCGAGGCGCCATGACGGCGCGTCATCCTAACGCCCAATGTCCGGCTTCGCTTTGACGGCGCAAAGGAGTGAGATAGAAGTCTGAAGCATGATCCGCAAAAGTGGAGACCACTTTTGCGGCAAGATCATGCTCAAGCTATTGATCTTGCGCGCGTTCTGTTCGACCAGATGATTTCACCTGGTCGGAATGCGCGCCAGCGCTGAAAGCCGAAGGGTGCTCCGGATGTCCGTCTACGATATCGACCTCGACAAGAATTCCGCCAACTACCAGCCCCTCACGCCATTGTCGTTCCTGGCGCGCTCGGCTGCCGTCTATCCGGAGCAGACTGCCATCATCCATGGCCGGCAGCGCACCAGCTATGCGCAGTTCTATGCGCGGTGCCGCCAGCTGGCGTCTTCCCTCGCAAGGGCCGGCCTGAAGAAGGGCGATACCGTCTCCGTATTGCTCGCCAACACCCCCGCCATGCTGGAATGCCACTACGGCGTGCCGATGACGGGAGCGGTGCTGAACACGCTGAACACCCGGCTCGATGCCGCCACCATCGCCTTCTCGCTGCAGCATGCGGAGACGAGGATCCTGATCGTCGACAGGGAATTCTCGAAGCTCGCGTTGGATGCGCTGGCGCTGGTTGACGGGCCGCGCCCGGTCGTCATCGACTATGCCGACCCTGAGTTTGCCGTCGAGGGCGAACCGGTAGGCTCGCTCGACTACGAGCAGTTCCTTGGCAGCGGGGATGCCGGCTTCGACTGGCTGTGGCCCGCTGACGAGTGGGATGCGATTTCGCTCAACTACACCTCCGGCACCACGGGCAATCCCAAGGGTGTCGTCTATCACCATCGCGGCGCCTATCTCCTCGCGCAGGGCAATGTGCTCACCGCCTCCATGCCCAAGCACCCGGTCTATCTCTGGACGCTGCCGATGTTCCACTGCAACGGCTGGTGCTTTCCGTGGTCGCTGTCGGTGGTCGGCGGCACGCATGTGACATTGCGCTGGGTCCGCTCGAAGCTGATCTGGGAGGCGCTGGCAGAGCATGGTGTCACCCATCTCTGCGGTGCGCCCATCGTGATGTCCACGATCCTCAATGCGCCGGCTGACGAAAAGCGTGAACTCACCCAGAAGGTGGAGTTCTTCACAGCCGCCGCCCCGCCGCCTGAAGCGGTGCTCGCCGCCATGGCGGAGGCTGGCTTCAATGTCACGCATCTCTATGGCCTCACCGAAACCTACGGGCCTGCCGTCGTCAACGACTGGAAGCGGGACTGGGATCTGCTCGACGCCTCCGCACGGGCGGCGAAGAAGGCCCGACAGGGCGTGCGCTACCACGCGCTGGAAGACCTCACCGTGATGGACCCGGAGACGATGCAGCGCGTTCCCGCCGATGGCGAGACCATGGGCGAGGTGATGTTCCGCGGCAACATCGTGATGAAGGGCTATCTCAAGAACCTCAAGGCCTCGGCTGAGGCCTTCCGCGGCGGCTGGTTCCATTCGGGCGACCTTGGCGTCCTGCATCCTGACGGCTATATCCAACTCAAGGACCGGTCCAAGGACATCATCATTTCAGGCGGCGAGAACATCTCCTCGATCGAGGTGGAGGACGTGCTCTACAAGCACCCGGCGGTACAGGCGGCGGCCGTGGTGGCGAAACCCGACGACAGGTGGGGTGAGACGCCGTGCGCCTTCGTCGAACTGAAGCCCGGCAGGACCGCGACCTCCGAGGAGATCATCACCTGGTGCCGGCAAGGCATGGCCCATTTCAAGGCGCCGAAGCATGTCGTGTTCACCGAACTGCCGAAGACCAGCACCGGCAAGATCCAGAAGTTCAAGCTGCGGGACCTGGCCAAGGGTGTTTAGTTCGGCGGGCGTTTAGTTGGGATCACTGGAAGATGTGCGCTCCAACCATGCTCTCACCTCAGCGAATGCCGGGGTCCCGCTTTTTGTCAGCATGTGCTGCACCAAAAGCGGGATGCCAGCTTTCGCTGGCATGACGGTGAGAAATGGGTGTTGATCTCATCTGACCGCCCGCCACTCCAGACCTCTCATCATCACTTCCGTCACCCCAGCGAAAGCTGGGGTCCCGCTTTCTTTCCGCATGTGCTGCACCAAAAGCGGGATGCCAGCTTTCGCTGGCATGACGGTGAGAATTGGGTGTTGGCCATAACTGACCGCCTACGCTCTGAAACATGATCCGCAAGAGTGGAAACCACTGTCACGGCAAGATCATGCGCAAGCGATTGATCGTGGGCGCCCCGGCGCTCACTTCACTTTCGTTTCGACCGGCTTGAATGCATCCGCCTGTTTCTCCGCCTTGGCCTTTTCGGCTGCTGACAGGGAGGACAGCATTGTATCAAGCTCCGGGTCGCCCCGGCCGCCGCGGGTGGCCAGGATGTTCCACTTCATCGCCTCGATGGCATTGGCCTCTACCCCCTTGCCGAAGGCAAAGAGCCGCGCCACGCGGTTCTGCGCGATGACGTTGCCGCGCTTGGCGGACAGCAGAAGCCATTGCGCACCGATCTTCTCGCTCTGCTGCACGCCCTCGCCGCGGAACACCAGCACGCCATAATCCAGCATCGCGTCGGGATTGCCCTTTGCGGCGGCTGCGCCAAGGAGCTTGGCGGCTGCGACCGCGTTTTTCTCGACGCCCTGTCCCTCAAGATGCAGCACACCAAGGTTATACATCGCGCCCGCGTGGTCCTGGGCTGCGGCCTTGGCGAACCATTCCGCCGCGAGCGTGAATTCCGGAGGGTTGCCGAAGGCGCCGGCCCTGAGCAGGCCCATGTTGAACTGCGCATCTGCGAGACCCGCCTCCGCCGCGCGGCGCAGGAGGCTCTCGCCCTCGTCATAGTCGAAGCGGCCGGCCGTCTCGTCGAGGTAGATCATGCCGAGCGCCAGTTGGGCCTCCGCGTCGTTCTTCTCCGCTGACCGGCGCAGCCAGAACATGGCCTCATCGGTGTCGGTGTCGATCCCGTCTCCCCACCGGTACATGAGCCCGAGAAGCGTCATCGCCTTGATGTCGCCGGCCTCGGCCAGCGGCCTTGCGTCCTGGAAGGCTACGGCGAAATCGCCAGCTTCATAGGCCTTGCGGACGTCCTCGATGGTTGCTGCCCCTGCGGGCGCTGCGAGAATGAGGAGTGCAAGAACGGCGGCGATGTGTTTCATCGAGGTCCAAGGCGTTGCGTCAGGGCTGACACGATGCGGCGTGCCTCATCGGGGCCCTGCCACATCGCGTCGGATGGGCGGATGAAGTCTGGTTTCTGCGGCAGCAATATGTCGAGGTCTTCCACGTCCACCGGCGTGAAGGCCACGCAGGGGATCTCCATCATGTCCGCCCACCAGTGGATGATGGGCTCGCCTCCCAGCGACGGACCCTTCTGGTCGAATGCGATGTAGTCGGCGCCTGCTTCCGCTGCCTCCATGGCAGCATGGCGCGAGGCGCCCGCATAGGCACCGACGAACCCGTCCTTGCCGATGGACTGGCGTGCGGCGGCGACATCCTCAGAGGCGGCATCGACCTGCACGCCCTCAGCACCGCTTCGCGCCGCGTCGCGCGGTTCGCCGGCGACCATCACGGCAACGCCCAGCGCCTGCGCCGGGGAC
>NZ_JBIICB010000227.1:0-7098 GCF_044239095.1 Aestuariivirga sp.
CCACTTGGGCCGCCCCAGCATGCCCGCCTTCTCGCCGGCCCACACATAGAAGGGGTGGGCGCCCGCGCCCTTCACCACCGTCTTGTCAGCGAGCGGAAACGTCACGCCGTAGTTGAGCTTGCAGAAATTGGCGATTTCCGTGGCCGTACCCGGCTCCTGCCCGCCAAAATCATTGGACGGCACGCCGATGATGACGAGCCCCCTGTCCTTGTAGGCCTGCCAGAGTGCCTCGAGTTCCTCATACTGCGGGGTGAAGCCGCATTCGGACGCGGTGTTGACGATCAGCACAGGGTGTCCCTTGAACTGCGCGAGCGGCATCGGCTGGCCGTCGATACCGGTCAGCGTGAAATCATGGGCAGTGGTTTCGGCCATGGCGGATCCAATTGCGGTGAACAAAACAAACAGCGTCAGCAGAAATCTTTTCATGGACTGAAAACGTCCCGGAGACCGAAGCAGATCAGGTGCCGTGGGGCTGTTCAAGCACGCTTGATAAGATGGCGCGCGCCAAACAGCGCCAGCCCCGCCACCAGCCCCCAGAAGGCCGAACCCACCCCGGCGATGGTGAGCCCGCTCGCGGTGACGAGGAAGGTGATGAGGGCGCTCTCAATGTCGCGGGGCTCCTTCATCATCGTGGTGATGCTGCCCATCAGCGGCGAGAACAGCGCCAGCCCCGCGATGGCGGTGATGAGCTCCTTGGGCAGTGCGCCCAGCACCGCCACGAAGCTCGCCGCCATGAGGCCGATCAGGCCGTAGAGCACCAGATAGGGCCAGGCGATCAGCCAGCGCTTCCTCGGGTCCGGGTGGCAGTCCGGCCCCGTGACGATCGAGGCGGTGATTGCCGCCATGTTGATGGCATGGCTGCCGAAGGGCGCGAGCGCCATGGAGGTGGCGCCGGTGACGATCAGCGCGGGCTGCACCGGCGGCTGATAGCCACTCGCCCGCAACACCGCGAAGCCGGGCAGGTTCTGGGACGCCATGGTGACGAGAAACAGCGGCACCCCGATCGACAGGATCGTGCCGAGGTCGAAAACCGGCGTTGTCCATTCGAGCGCGGTGATGCCGAAGCTGCAGCAATCGCCAGCGAAGCTGCCGCTGATCCCGGCCATGGCGACCCCCGCCACCACGACGACCGGCACCGCATAGAGCGGATAGGAGAGCCTCAGCCCGAAGAACACGATGACCAGCGGCAGCACGGCGAGCGGCATGGCGAGTGCGGCCCCCGGCACGCCCAGCGTGTAGCGCAGCAGCACGCCCGCCAGCATGGCGGCGGCGATGGGGGCCGGGATCTTCTCGATCGCCCGTTCCAGCGGCTTGATCAGCCCCGCCACCACCATGAGCAGGCCCGCCACCACAAAGGCGCCAAGTGCCTCGGGATAGCTGATGCCGCCGCCCGAGGTGGCGATCAGCACCGCGCCGGGCGTCGACCAGGCGGTGATCATCGGCATGCGGTAGCGCCAGGACAGAATGAGGGACGAGATCGCCATGCCAAAACACAGCGCCGCCGCCCAGGAGGCCTGCTGGGATGGCGTGGCGCCAGCATTCCGCGCCGCCTCCATGATGAGGAGGATCGTCGAGGCAAAGCCCACCACCACGGCGGTCAGCGTCGCGGAGACCAGGCTGAACCAGCCGGTATGGGGGGAAGAAGGCATGGCATCGCTCATGGACCGGCGGTGTAGCAAGCCGGGGCGCGCGGCGCGAGGGCTGTTCACAACAGCTTGTGATGGTCTTGCCGCCGGGCCCAAATGAGCTATGCTGTTTTCTCATAGCAATCTGGAGTCCGCCATGTCCGCCCGCCATGCCCGGGTCCTGATCCTCGGATCGGGGCCTGCCGGTTATACCGCCGCCATCTATGCCGCCCGCGCCATGCTGAAGCCCCTGCTCGTGCAGGGCATCCAGCCGGGAGGCCAGCTTACGATCACGACCGACGTCGAGAATTATCCGGGCTTCGCTGATGTGGTCCAGGGCCCATGGCTCATGGAGCAGATGAAGGCCCAGGCCGAGCATGTCGGCACTGATGTCGTCTCCGACACGATCACCGAGGTCAGGCTCAACGACAAGCCGATCTGGCTCAAGGGCGATTCGGGGCAGGAATATACCTGTGACGCGCTCATCATCTGCACCGGCGCGCAGGCCAAGTGGCTGGACCTTCCCTCCGAGCAGGCCTTCCGCGGCTTCGGTGTCTCGGCCTGCGCCACCTGCGACGGATTCTTCTACCGCAACAAGCGCGTGCTCGTGGTGGGCGGCGGCAACACGGCAGTGGAGGAAGCGCTCTTCCTCACCAATTTCGCCAGCGAGGTGGTGGTCATCCACCGCCGGAACGAATTCAAGGCGGAGCGCATCCTGCAGAACCGCCTGTTCAACCACCCCAAAATCAAGGTGATGTGGGACACGACACTGGCCGATGTTCTGGGTACGGATAATCCGAAGGGCGTCACCCATGCCCGCCTGAAGAACGTCAAGACCGGCGCAACCGAGGACTTGGCCTTCGACGGCATCTTCATCGCCATCGGCCACAAGCCCGCAACCGAGCTGTTCGAGGGCCAATTGCCCTTCAAGCAGGGCGGCTACCTGATCACCGAACCGCGCTCGACGGCCACCGCCATTCCCGGCGTCTATGCCGCGGGCGACGTCACCGACGACGTCTACCGCCAGGCGGTGACGGCCGCCGGCATGGGCTGCATGGCAGCACTTGAGGCCGAACGCTGGCTCCACACCAGAACCGAGATTCGCCATGCCGCTGAATAGCGTGATGGACTGGGACAAGCTTCGCATCTTCCACGCCGTGGCGGATGCCGGAAGCTTCACCCATGCGGGCCATGACCTTGGCCTGTCGCAATCAGCGGTGAGCCGCCAGATCTCAGCACTTGAGGATGCGCTGAACGTTCCCCTCTTCCACCGCCACGCGCGCGGATTGATCCTCACCGAACAGGGCGAGATGCTCTATCGCACGGCGCATGAGGTGTTCACCAAGCTCACCGCCGCGCAGACAAGGCTGATGGATTCGAAGGAGAAGCCGTCAGGCGAGCTCCGCATCACCACGACCGTGGGGCTGGGCAGCGTCTGGCTCACGCCGCGCCTCAAGGAGTTCTCCGAGATCTACCCGGAGATCAACGTCACCCTCCTTCTTGATGACCGCGAGCTCGACCTCTCGATGCGCGAGGCGGATGTGGCCATCAGGCTCCGCCGTCCCACCCAGCCGGACCTCATCCAGCGCAAGCTGTTCACCGTGCACCACCACCTCTATGCCTCCACCGAGTACCTCAAGAAGAACGGCATCCCCAAGTCGCTGGAAGACCTTGATCGCCACAAGATCCTCACCTTCGGCCAGGCGCCCAACTATCTCACGACCGTCAACTGGCTGGAGCATGTCGGCCGCCCCGAGGGCGACCCGCGCCCCGCGGCCTTGCGCGTCAACAACGCTTACGGGCTTCGCCGCGCGGTGCAGGCCGGCATGGGCATCGCCTCGCTCGCCGATTACATCGTGCCCGAGGATTCAGGCCTCGTGCAGATCGATCTTCCGGTCGAGACGCCGGAGTTCGACACCTATTTCGTCTATCCGGAAGAACTGAAGGACACCAAGCGCGTCACCGTGTTCCGCGATTTCCTCGTGGCCAAGGCCAAGGAATGGAGCTTCTGAGGCGCACGGCATGCCCGCGCGGCATGCCACCCATGAGATAGCCCGTGTTGCCAGCAGCCGGGGCTGGCCGCATCATTCCATCACCGCGTTTCCAGCGCGGCATCCGCTGCCGCCGCTCACCTCCCCTTGCGGCGCCGGTTGAGGGTCCAGCCGCCATCCTCCCTGAGATGGAATGACAGGACCAACCCTCGTGAGGGAAATCGGATAACTTTGAGGCTGGTCCGGTATGACCGGCCTTTTCTTTTACATGAACAGCTTTTCGTTCTCGAGGCCGGCATAAAGCCCCGCCACCTGTTCACCATAGCCATTGTAGAGCAGCGTGGGGATGCGCTCGTCGCTGCCCAGCACCTGCTCCGTCGCCTGGCTCCAGCGCGGATGAGCCACATCCGGGTTGACGTTGGCCCAGAAGCCATATTCGCTGGGCCCCAGCGTTTCCCAGAAGCTCACCGGACGCTCCCGGGTGAAGCTCACCCGCACGATGCCCTTGATGGACTTGAAGCCATATTTCCACGGCAGGTGCAGCCTCAAGGGCGCTCCCATGCTGTTGGGCAACGGCTTGCCATAGGCGCCCGTCACCATCAGCGGCAGGTCGTTCATCGCTTCAGCCAGGGTGATGCCCTCAACATAAGGCCAGGGATAGCTGGTGAAGAGGCCGTCCTTCTGGCCCGGCGCCACATCCGGCATGTTGAAGGTCTCGAAGCGCAGGAACTTCGCCTCCGCCGTGGGCTTGGCGATGGCAACCAGGCTCTTCACCGTGAAGCCCGTCCACGGCACCACCATGGACCAGGCCTCCACGCAACGGTGGCGGTAGATGCGCTCTTCCAGCGTCACCTGCTTCAACAACTCGTCGATGCCAAGGGTGATGGGCTTTTCGACCTCACCGTCCAGCACCACCTCCCATGGGCGGATCGGCAGCTTCTCTGCTGCCGCGGCGATGCGCTTGGACGAGCCGAATTCATAGTAGTTGTTGAACGTGGTGGCATCCCGCTCATCCGTCAGCGGGCGCTGCGCATCCGTATAGGCCGGGTTGGCTTTCGCGGGGTAAAGCGCAGCTGAAGGGTCCTCTGCTGCCAGCGCCGGGCGGGCCGCGGCCAGCGCCATGGCGCCTGCCGCAGCGCCCATGAAGCTGCGCCGGTTCAGGAACACATGCTCAGGCGTCACCTGATGTTCCGGTATGGTCCAGCCGGGGCTGCGCTTGATGAGCATGGGCAAACTCTCCTGTTCCAGGCCTACATAGGCCGTTCATGAAACGCAGCCAACACAACGGCCGATCACATCTGCGCGATGCAATGGCTGGACGGGCTGCACCACTTCGCTATCCTCGCCGGAACGACAGCGGAGGATGACCATGCGGCATGCGATCCTGACCGGCATTGAACTGCCCGATTACGGCGAACCCGTGTCTGAGCCCGTGCTGGGGCGGACCCTTTTCGAGGCCCGCCTCGCCAGGCTTCGCGAACGGATGCAGCTTCATGGCCTCAGCGCCCTCGTCATCTATGGCGACCGCGAGCATGTGGCGAACCTCGCCTGGGCCACCGGCCACGACCCCCGCTTCGAGGAGGCACTGCTGCTCGTGCTCCTTGATCGCGTGCCGGTGCTGTTCGCCGGCAATGAGGGCTATCCCCATGCCGAGGCGGCCCAGGGCCTGTTCGAGCGGCGGCTGTGGCAGCCCCTCAGCCTCATGGGCCAGCCGCGCGACAAGCTCCGCCCGCTCGCCACCCTGCTGCGCGAGGCAGGCCTGGCGTCTGGCATGCGCATCGGCCTTGCCGGCTGGAAGGGCTTCGAGACCGACGACGGCGTCTTCGACCCCGGCTGGTTCGAAACACCGCATTACCTGGTGGAGGCGCTCCGCGGCTTCGGCGAGGTGTCGAATGCCGCCCTGCTCTTCATGCATCCGCAGGACGGTCTGCGCAGCCTCAACGAGGCTGATCAGATCGCCTGCTTCGAATATGCAGCCAGCAAGACGTCAAACGCGCTGCGCCGCCTCATTCTCGGCGTCAGGCCGGGCATGACGGAGTTCGAGGCCTGCCGCAACATGGCGCTTGATGGCTCCATGCAGTCCGTCCACGTCAACATGAGTTCGGGTCCGCGCGCGCCCCTCGGCCTGTGCAGCCCGTCGAGCCGCATCATCGCCAGGGGCGATCCGATCGTCGCCGGCCACGGCCTCATGGGCGCACTCAACTGCCGCGCAGGCTTCATGGCGGAAACGGCAGCCGATCTTCCGCCCGCCATTCAGGATTACGTCCAGCGCCTGGTCACGCCCTATTTCGAGGCCGCCGCCCTCTGGTACGAAACGGTGGGACTGGGTGTCACGGGCGGCGAGGTATATGATGCCGTCATGTCGCGCGTGGGCGATCCGTTCTTCGGCGTCAGCCTCAATCCCGGACATCTCATCCACCTTGATGAATGGGTGCATTCGCCGGTCCGCAAGGGCAGCACCTTCACGCTCTGCTCCGGCATGGCGTTGCAATGCGATATCATCCCGGCCACCGGCACGGCCTATTTCACCACCAACATCGAAGACGGCATCGCCCTTGCCGGCAAGACGCTGAGGGACGACATCGCCAAGCACCACCCGGAAGCCTGGGGCCGCATCACCCGCCGCCGCGCCTTCATGAAGGACCAGCTCGGAATCCGCCTCAAGCCCGAGGTGCTGCCGCTCAGCAACATCGCAGGCTGGCTGCCGCCCTTCTGGCTGGCGCCGGGAAAGGCGATGGCGATGCGGTAACGCATCAAGGTTTTTTCGACAGCGCCAGGTACATGCCGCCGAACATGATGACGATGGCGATCCAGTAGAAGCCGTTGGGCTCTTCACGGAACACGATCATGCTCCAGATGACGCCCGCCGCGACCGCGAGATAGTTGAAGAACGAGAAGCGCGCCGGCCCCATGATGCGGATCGTCTCGAAGAACAGCACGTAGAAGGCCGCGTTGATCGCCACCGCGCAAGCCAGTGGCCACAGCCGCGCCGCATCGCTTGGCGGCAGGACCATCCGCTCGCCGAACACCAGCAGCACGAGAAGCGCCACGGCCGCAGCCCCCAGCAGCGTTCCCGCCGCCATGGACAGCGAATGCGTGGCGGGCGGGCGCAGGTACTTGGCGAGATTGTTAGCCGTGGCGAACATCACCGGCGCTCCAAGCGACAACAGGAACCAGCCCCATGTGCCCTCGCGCAGCACCGCCGATTGCGGAATGACGATCACCGCGATCCCCATGATGCCGAGCAGCATGCCGATCAGCATGTTGCGGCTCAGCCGCTCGATGCCGAGCAGCGCGCCGATGAACAAGGTGAAGATCGGCGAAAGGCAGAGCACGAGTGTGACCACCGACGCATCGAGGCGGCTTGCTGCGGCTACCAGCAGCCCCATGGGCAGCCCCACCACCAGCCCGCCGATCGCCACATAGGCGAGCAGATGGCTGCGCGTCACGCCCGGCTTCAGCCCCAGCGGCAGGCCGGCGGC
>NZ_JBIICB010000228.1:0-7076 GCF_044239095.1 Aestuariivirga sp.
CGGGCAACGTCTACGTGGCCGACTCGGACAACGACACCATCCGCAAGATCACCCCCGCCGGGGAGGTGACCACGCTGGCTGGAACCGCGGGGGTGAGCGGCTCGACCGACGCTACCGGCGCTGCGGCCCGTTTCCGGGACGCGAGAGGCATTGCCACCGACAGCGCGGGCAACGTCTACGTGGCCGACACGGACAACAACACCATCCGCAAGATCACGCCCGCCGGGGAGGTGACCACGCTGGCAGGGACGGCAGGTCAGAACGGATTCACGCCGGGTGCCCTGCCGGGGGGGCTGCCGAGACCGAGGTGCATCACGGTCTTCGGCAAGACGCTTTATTTCACCTCGGAAAACGGCGTGGTTTCGATCACCAACCTGCCGTAGCGTTGGGGATGGCTCTCTCGCAGGAGAGTCACCTCGCCGAGGCGGGGCGAGGTCGCTTGATGCTGTCGCGCGGTTCACGCGCGCGACAGTTCACTCCACCGTCACCGACTTCGCCAGATTGCGCGGCTTGTCGACTTTGGTGCCGCGAGCGCAGGCGGTGTGGTACGCCTGCAGCTGCAGCGGCACCACGTCCAAGCGGGGTGACAGCGCGCCGTAGTTCTCGGGCATGCGGATCACGTTCAGGTCCTCGCCCGCTTCGATGCGGGTGTCGGCGTCGGCAAACACGAACAGCTCACCGCCGCACGGCTGCGCAACGACATCACCTGCGCGAGCCTGTCCTTCATTCGCCCCTGCTGGACGATGGAATTCCAGACCGATTCCGGCACCTCGAACGTCTTCACTATCAGCCCGTCCTCGAGCGTCCGGGTTTCGAGACACTTCATGCGAGCCCCGCCCTCCCGGCATCCGTCAACTCGAACCGATGCCACGGGTAGCCCATACCGCGAGGTCGCTGCGGTTGTCCTCGATCATCTGCTGCTTCGCGGCAGTCTCTGGCGCTCGGGCCTTGGGTTCGAAAGCCGACAACTCTACAGCGATCAGCCAATGCAGGAGAGGCACTACGCTGTCTCCTCGACCGAAGATATCTTCCTGCTGCTGAACACGCTTGTCCTACCGACGGTCCAAATGTAAGGTCTGCTGACGTGTTTGAATTGCCTGCACTCGCGGATGGTTCTAGCCGCTATTCGGGCGATATTGCTGGGGTCCGCGATTGCTGTCCATTTCTGGTCAATTCGTTCTGCTTCTGGTCACGATCAATCCCTTCGCGGCCTTGCCCGTCTTCCTGTCGGTCACCGACGGGATGAGTGGAGCCGAGCGGCAGCGGACCGCGTTGCGTGCCTGCCTCATCGCCAGCGTGATCCTGCTCTTCCTGCTGGCCTTCGGGCAACTGCTTCTCGAGAGGATCGGGGTGACGCTGCCGGCGCTCCGCATTGCGGGCGCGCTGGTGCTGCTGATACTCGGGTTGCGCATGGTGTTCGGCGAGGTGCCTAGCGGTGCGAAGGGCTCTGCACCGACAGGTGATGTCGCGGTGTTTCCGCTGGCCATGCCTATGCTGGCAGGTGGCGGCTCAATTGCCGCAATCGTGGCGATGACCGACAACACGGTGAAAAGCATTGCCGAACAGGCGGTGACGGCGGTGGTGATGCTGGTGGTAATGGCAGTGATCTATGCCATGTTGCGCTCCGCCGAGATGATCCATAAGGCAATCGGCGACACCGGAACCAATGTGATGAGCCGCATCATGGGGCTGGCGCTGGCGGCGCTTGCGGTGCAGACCTTCTTAAGCGTCTTCGGGCCGCTGCTTGGTCCCGCTGTCTATCCCTGACGGGCAGCCGCCCGCGGCATGCAGATGTTCAGGTAGGCCAGGGCGATGATGACCAGCGGGCTCGTGAAGTTGAAAAGCGCATAATGTGCGTAGTGAACCGCCCCGGGGCGGCTCCCACTATGGTCGCCCGGAGACGATGGCGTGGCGCGAAACCAATGGAATCGGCTACATCTTCGGCCTTGCCGGGAACAGGGTCCTGCAACGTCAGGTCTACGAGGCGGCCGATGCGCTCAAGGTCACGCCGGCCGAGCAAGGCGCGGACAAGCTGCGCAGCTTCACCGAAACCCACTACGCGGCGGCAAGCTGGACAGCCGAGCGTAGGGTCATCGCCCGGTTCGAGGCGACAACCAAGGGCTTCGACGCCCGCTACATCGTGACCACCCTGAACGGTGAGGCCCGGCATCTCTACGAGAGCGTCTACTGCCAGCGGGGACAGGCCGAGAACCTCATCAAGTTGCACAAGGTCCAGATGGCCTCTGATCGCACCTCCTGCCAGAGCGCAACCGCCAATCAGGTGCGCCTTGTCCTTCACACCGGTGCCTATTGGCTGATGCTGGCGCTGCGCAACGCGATCCCTGCCACCCATGAACTCGCCAAGGCCGAATTCGACACGCTCCGCATCAAGCTGCTGAAGATCGGCGCCCGCATCATCGAAACCACATCGCGCATCCGCGTCCATCTTGCCTCAGCCTGTCCCAACGCTTCGCTGTTCCGATTGATCGCTGGGCGACTGGCTACTGCGGGTCCCTGACCGCCGGGGCGGAGTGCCCCATGCCAACCCCGAATATCAACCTCAACGCCTGCCAGTATCAAATCCGCTATCGTCTTTCGGGGCGAGGGCAAGTCACGGCATCAGGGGACAGTAGATCATCAAGATACTGAGGACCCTACATATGGCGAATAGATCGGGCTTCTGTAACGGGCCCTGAGTTGTCAAGCCCTCTTCTTCGCTGATCCAACCCGCCGGGGTCTTGCTTCTGTCCGCAGTCGGCGCCTGGCCGCTGCATGATGGGATCTGATGAGGATCGACCGGCCAATCTAGGAATGCGCAGTCGCCGAGGCGCTGCTCCCGAATTATCGGCCTGATCGCTCCATCGTCCCGGCGGGGGACCCTGTTGGAAGAGACGCGCTCTCTCGCCCCTTCAAACTCGAATTCTTGTCGTGGCCAGCCTTTCCTATACGCTCGCTGTCCGCAGCGAGCCGGTTGGAGAAAATGCTGTTCCAGTCTTCAGTATCTTGTGTAGTACGACGGCAAGCTTACGTGCCAGCGCTACTTTTGCCTTCTTCATTCCTGAGCGTTTCGCCACCCCATGCGCCCAGCTCTTGAGCTCGGAGCTCTTGACGGGCCGAGTGAGGATCACGTTGGCCGCTTCGTAGAGCGCTGTCCGGACACCATGGTCGCCAACTTTGGAGATCCCGCCGGTGACGTCTGTCTCCCCGGACTGGTATTTTCTGGGCGTCAAGCCGAAGTGTGCCCCAACCATTCTCGATGAGCTGAACCGATTAACATCATCAATGGCCGAGACGAAGGTCAGCGCGGTCAAGGCGCCCACGCCGGGCGTGGTCATCAGAAGGCGGACTCGTTTGTCATTTCGCGACTGCCTCATGATCCTGTTCTCGAGATTTTTACACTGCTTGATCATCACTTCGTGCACCTTCAGCATTGCATCTGCAATCTCCCGGAGAACATCGTGGCTGTTAGTGAGCTCGCGTATCCGGGAAGCGAATGTTCTCGGTGTCGTTACTCCGACCTTGAGGCCGAAACCCCGCAACACACCGCGCAGACTCATCTCGACATCAATGCGCTTGCTCTGCAGCAGCTTGCGCGCGGTGAGCAGGCTGCGCACCTCCTGGGCCGCGAGCGATTTGCAATGCACAGGGCGGAACCAGCCCATCCGCATCAGCTGCGCGATGCTCATGGCATCCTTCCGATCTGTCTTGATCGTCATGGCCTTTAAGGCCCCGCGAACATAACGCGTCTCCAGAAGAGAAACCGGCAGGCCAGCCTCCTCCATGTCTGCAAAAAGCCACTGAGAGAGGGGGCCGGCTTCAAGGCCGATACGCGCCATCGGTGCGCCATGGTCCTTAAACCACCCGATCAAGGCATCCGGCTCACTCAGAACCTTGGCCTCCCGCAACACCCGCCCAGAACCGTCAACAATACAGACACTGGTGTATTCCAAAGACACATCCAATCCGGCATACTGATCCATGGTCGTCCCTCCTGATGCTTGGCGCATGCGCATGCATGACGCCGTCGCTATTGAAATCATCAGTTTGAGGGACGACCAAGCCTGCTCTAAAATCACAGATCAGGTCTCAATCCGGCCCGTTATCCCATCTAGACGTTCGGAAACAGCTTCGTCTTCCTAACCAAGGTGAGGCCTGTCGTCTGAGCGTGCTTCATGCGGCGCTGGGAATTTTCAACCGTGGTGGGTGGAAGGCCAGGGTTTTTGACTCTGGCCTCGATCGCTACTGTGATTTAACGCTCGTCCAAACCTTGTCGTATAGCTTAATTTTGTCGCCTACGGCCGTCAGGATCTGAAGTCGCTTGAAGATTTCGTCGTCCGGATAGATTGACGAGTTAGACGTCAGCGCCTTGTCGATGAGTAGGAGAGCGCCCTTGTTTGTCGACCAACCGCGCAGCCAGTTCGTGTTCTTGGCGTTCACTTCCGGACGCATCATGTACTCGAAGAATTTTTTCGCATTCTCGACGTCAGACGCAGAAGCGAGGATGCACATGTTTTCCTGGAACCCGTTGGTGCCTTCCTTCGGAATTGCGTAACCGATCACGTCAGGTTGGGTATCCATTGTCTGTATGACTGCTCCAGACCACCACTGTGCGACAACGAATTGTCCGCCGACCACCTTGTCGCCGACGCCATCGGTTAGCAGGGCAGCCCAGTAGGGCTTGGCTTTGATGATTGTGTCCTGGGCCTGCACCAGCTCTTTTGGGTCGGTCGAATTGATCGAATGGCCATTGTACATAAGGGCCGCTCCGATTAGTTCGCGCATGTCATCGAGCATCGCGATCTTGCCCTTCAACTCTTCTGGCGGATCAAAAACCACCTTCCAGGTATCGACCGGTGTGTCGCCAATGAGCTTCTTGTTGTACATCAGGCCGGACGAACCCCGGTTGTAGGGAAGGCAATTGGTATGGTCGGTGTCCGTATGTGACAGGAAGTACTTCTGGTCGATGTTCTCGTAGCCCTTCATGTCCTTCAGGCCTGCTGGCTGTAGGAGGTTCATGTTGGTCATTATGTCCTGCATGTGCACGGAAGGGAACACGATGTCGTATCCAGTAGCACCAGCCTGAATCTTGGCGAGCATCTCTTCGTTCGTTCCATAATTATCGAGGTTGACTGCGATCCCCGTCTCCGTGGTGAAGTCCGTTAGAATTTCTGGATTGATGTAGACGGACCAGTTATAGAGATTGAGCCGCTCGGCGGCTGATGCCGGTGTGATCAGTGCAACCATCGCAGTGCCAAATGAGGCTGCAATCAGTGTCTTCATCCTCAACATGGGTTCCTCCTTGAATACGTTTCTGTTGATTTGGGGTGTCGCACGAACAAGGCTAGTGCAACGGTCCCCGTTGAGGCGAAGATCGTCATGCTGGCTATGGCCTGATCGATATTCTGTACCAGACGCAGTGAGAGACTATTGCATGTTTGCAGTTCCGTCGAGGGCGGGTTGCGGTGCGATGGTGATGGGCGTCGGCGGGCGGTAACTGAGGGCTGAGTGTTGCCGTCGTGAGTTGTAGTGGATGCGCTATTGTTCGACGACTGCCTTGGCTTTCTTGAGGCTATAGAAGATCTCGCCATTGGGGTATTCTGTCTTGGGCAGCAAATGTATCAAGTTGTGGATTGTGCAGGTTTCACTGATGCCTGATGAGTCTGGCATGGTTGAAGCACTGATTATCCAGACTCTGAGAGACAAGTGCGCCGAGATCAATGCGCGGATTGCAGCGTATTTGGCGCAGATTGCCCAGGCGACGCACGACCTCGCTCACATCAATGCTTGAATCCGGCTATTGAGCGAGCCTGACCGTCAGCGCGCGACCTACATGGTCAGCCAGACAGTGGATGCTTCTCGCCGTTGATGTCGATACCTAGCGCGCCGATCATCAGGAGGTTGTCGTCAAGATGCATTCCTTCGATCTAGATGACCAAAAGATCAAGCCTCGATAGGTCGGAACCCATCCAGCCGGTGAGTTTCTGCTGGGTCATGGCGACAAACCGCCGGGAAACCGCCGATTTCGAAAGCCCCGAGCCATCTGTGGCCGGAACCTTCGCGTCCGGCAGACGCACCGCCCGGCCGAATTTGCAGGTCGCCACGTTCATCAGCGTCAGGTTCATTGCCCACTGCTGCAGAAACCCGGCATCCCGCGCCGCCTCCCAGCTGGGAAGCGAGATCTCCTCGCCCTTACGGTCCCGAACCGGGGGCGGTCGACATCGATCGTGCCACCCTGAAAGCGAGCCTTTCCCTGGGTAGTTCCTCAGCGATGACCGCGTTTCCCGGCTCCACGCCCGTATCGGTGACCACAGATCTCCTCGGCGTCTACCTCGAACATCGTCGTCAGGCTCTCGACGCCCGCCATCATGCAAAAGCTCTCGAAGCTCTTCTTCACTTCATCCCAAGCCACTTCCTTCATCTCGGAGATGCTGGAAACGCTGGCGAGGGCATCGATGGATGTGGTAGGTTTGTTCATTGTGATGCTCTTTAGGATTGAGCACCCCGAGCCTACGGCTCGAGGAGAGCAACGCCAACCTTACTCCGAATTTCTACATGGACCGGGACATCCCCTTCAGGAGATTGTAATTCACTTCATCGCCGCTAAGGTCTGCTCTGGTTAAGGTTCACGCGAGGGGCACCAAATGGCAGATACAGAAGCTGGTAATAACTCTGTCCGCTATGAACCGGACGAGAAGGCACCGCATCCGCTCGCGGCCGCCATGGCGGCACAGACTGTGGTGCTGATCCTTGCGGGAATCATGATCACGCCGTTGGTGATCGCACGCACCGCCGGGCTGAACGAGCAGGACACGTCCTGGCTGGTTTTCGCGGCACTCGTGGCGGCGGGCCTGTCGACCTGGTTGCAATTGATCCGCAAGGGTCCGATCGGTTCGGGATACACGCTGTTTGTGGGCTCCAACGTGGCCTTCATCGGGGTCGCCGTCACGGCTGTGCAACAGGGCGGACCGGCAGCGCTCGGTATTCTCGGTGCGCTGGGCGCCCTCAGCACGTTCGCGTTCACACGCTGGCTGCCACTTCTGCGCCGCGTACTGACGCCGGCGGTTGGTGGCACGGTG
>NZ_JBIICB010000229.1:0-7051 GCF_044239095.1 Aestuariivirga sp.
ATGCGGCGGGCGACGGCGTGAGCGCCAAGCAAATCGGGCTTGATGCGCCGGAGTTCCCGTGGAACCCGAAGTCCCGCATGCTTGAGATCGCCAAGAGCAGCTACAAGCGCGTGATGGGCAAGGAGCCAGATGTGCTCGTGTCCGTGTGCAGCCTCGAGCTCGGCATGTTCACGCAGCGGATCCCCGGCCTCGACACCATCGGCATCGGCACAAACCTCTTCGACCTGCACTCGCCGCGCGAACACATGGACCACACCTCTGCTGCGCGCGTGTGGCCGCTGATCAAGGACGTGATGAAAAGCCTCGACCGGTAACGGCGGGAGCAACGGAATGACGGGTGCCGCCATCAACGGCCTCCCCGAAATCGCGCAACTGCCAGAGGGCGGCTGCACGAAGGACTGCCAAGGACTGCAAACTCAACTCTGGAGGAAGACATGAAGAACAAGTCCGGTCAGAAACTGACCAAGATGCAGGCGGCCCGCCGCCGCTTCAGCGCGACGGCCCTCGCCTTCGCCGCCACCGTTGGCCTGCTGGGCACTGCCCAGGCTGCCGATTTCAACAAGGACGAATGGGTCCTCGTCGCTTCGGTGATCAACACCACCAACCCCTACATGATCTCGAACATCGAGGGCGCCAAGGCCATGTCGAAGGCCCTTGGCATTCCGCTGGAGATCGTGAACTCCAACAACTCCTCGCAGACCAGCATCTCGAGCATCCTCGCGGTTCTGGCCAGCGGGAAGAAGCCAATCATGTTCGTCAACACGGTGGCGAGCTCGGACGCGCCGACGATCGTCGACGCCGTGGGCAAGGCCGGCGGCTATGTCACCATCTGGTGGAACAAGCCCGCCGACTATCACCCGGCTGACGTGGGCGATCACTTCGTCGCCTTCCAGAAGCACCCGGGCGTGTCCTCGGGCCGCTGCGGTGCTGAGGCCATCGGCCAGGCGCTTGGCGGCAAGGGAGGTGTTGTGATGCTGCCCGGCGTGCAGGACAGCACCACCAGCCAGACCCGCGTTGCCGGCTTCGAGGCCGAGATGAAGGAGAAGTTCCCCGACATCAAGATCCTCGACTCGCGTCCCTCCAACTGGGATCCGCAGCTCGGCGCCAAGAACGCGCGTGACCTGATCGTCAAGTTCGGCAGCGAGATCAACGGCGTGTGGTCGGCTGACGACGGCATGCAGATCGGCGCCATGCAGGCCTTCGAGAACGCTGGCCTCCTCGACAAGGTGAAGTTCGCTTCCGACGGCCTCTATCCGACTACGCTCGAGGACATCAAGTCCGGCCGCGGCAACAACGCCATCGTCGGCGAGACCTTCCACCGGGGCTACATGGCGTCCGCCGTCGGCCTCTACACGGCCTATCTCGCCGCCACCGGCGAAATCAAGCCGGGCGACCTGCCGCTGGAAAAGCGCGAGAGCCTCTTCAAGCTCAGCTGCGTCACGCCGTCCAACTACAAGGAATACCTGAAGTACGACGACGCCGGCGCTCCCGACGCGTTCGTCGAGCAGCTCAAGAAGGTTGGCCCCTGGGCCGCCGAGCCGATGCCGCTGGTTGGCGGCGGCGCTGAAGAGATGCCGAAGTAAGCACATGACGATCCGGCCGGGGCAGCTTGCTCCGGCCGGACTTCCTCCGAACGGCGCTCAACATCAACCCCGCGAAACGCGAGTCCGCGACCATGCAGATGATCTTGCCGAAGGAATGGAGAGCACCCGTGGCGCTGCTTGCGTCCATCCTGGTTCTCGCCATCATTTTCACCTTCCTCAATCCGCGGTTCGGGAGCGTCGAGAATTTCCGCAACATCCTGTTTCAGATGGCGGTGCCGCTCATCATCGTGGTGGGCACGACGCTGGTGATTCAGCTGGGCTCCATCGATCTTTCGCCGCAGGGCGTCATGGCTGCATCCGGCATGGCGTGGATCCTGCTGTCCGCCAACACGCGGCTTGAGACGGACTTCGGCATCTGGGCCTGGTTCATCGCCATCGGCATCGGCCTGGCGCTTGGTTTCCTCGCTGGTGCGCTGCATTCCCTCGTCAAGGTGCCCAGCTTCGTGGTGACGCTGGGAACCTGGTACATCGGGCTTGGCATCGGCATCATCCTTTATGGCGACGACATGCTGCCAAGCCTCAGGAGCGACGTGCTGCTCGCCTGGCCGACCAAGTTGACGCTCGGCCTACCCAATGCCTTCTGGCTTGCAGCCATCATCCTTGTCTGCGGCGTGCTGGTGAGCCGCTACACCCACTTCGGCCGCGGCGTGCTGGCCGTGGGCAACAGTGAGACGATCGCCCGCAACACCGGCATGCCGGTCAACGCCTTCAAGATCATCGCCTTCACCATCGCAGGGGGCTTGAGCGCCATTGCCGGCATCCTCGCCACCATGCAGCTAGGTGCGGGTTCGCCTGACTTAGGATCCGGCCAGCTCTTCACCGTGATCCCCGCGGCAGTCATCGGCGGCACGGCGCTGAGTGGGGGCGAGGGCGGCATCCTGCGCTCCGCCATCGGCGTCTTTCTGCTCATCATGCTGAACAATGGCCTGGTGCTGGCGGGTGTTGACCCGAGCTTCCAGGCGGGCGTGTTCGGCGCGATCCTCATTGCCGCCATCATCGCCGTCGCCGCACCGGACCGTGCTCTCCTGAAGATTGCGAAATGACCATGACAACGCCAGTCGTCCTCAAGCTCAAGAACATCAGCCGCAGCTTCGGCCATGTGAAGGCCGTACGGAACGTCTCGCTCGAGATCCGCAAGGGCGAGGTCATCGGCCTTGTCGGCGAGAATGGTGCGGGCAAGTCCACGCTGCTCAAGATCCTCGCGGGCGTCGAACAGCCCGACGACGGGGTGATGGAGATCAACGGCGTGGCCGTGCAGTTCCGCAGCCCCAATGACGCCATCCGTGCGGGTGTCGGCGTTGTCCACCAGGAGCAATCGCTGTTCACCAACCTGACGGTGGCGGAGAACCTCGACCAGCACAATGCTGGCCGCATTGGCTACAAGAACTGGGCGCGCGTCAACAGTGCCTGCAAGGCGGCCCTCGAGCGCATCGGCGTCGACCTCGACCCCACCGCGCGGGTGAGTGATCTCTCCTTCGTCGACCGCCAGATGGTGGAGATCGCGCGCGCCGTGTCGGTCGATGCCAGCAAGACGGGCACGCCGCTGATCATCCTCGACGAGCCGACGGCCGTTCTCGAGCAGACGGAGACCGCCGTGCTCGAACGGGAAATCAGGAAGCTGCGCGAGATCGCCAGCGTCATCTTCGTCTCGCACCGCCTCGACGAGATCATGCGCATCTGCGACCGGGTCGTGGTCATGCGCAGCGGCGTGCTGGTCAGCGAGAAGAACACCAGTGAAGTGACCAAGGAAGAACTGTTCCGCGACATGGCCGGTGGCATTGGCCGCACCGATCATGCCGAGAGGAAGCGCGCGGCGGCGGGCACCGCGCCCGTGGTCGAGGTGCGCGGGCTCACCCGTAAGGGCAAGTTTCGCAACATCTCTTTCAGCGCGAAGCCCGGCGAGATCATCGCTTTCCTCGGCTCCAACGGTTCGGGCCGTGGCGCCTTGGCGCGCGCGGTGTTCGGTGCCGAGACATATGACTCAGGTTCGATCGAGGTGCGTCGCAAGCCGGTCTCCGGCTGGTCGATCCGCAAGGCGGTCGCTGCCGGGATCGCCTATCTTCCCGCCGAGCGCAAGGTCGAGGGCATGATCGGCACACTGTCTGCCACCCGCAATGTCGCGCTGGTCTATCCGGGCAGCGGCGCATGGGGACCCTTCCTCAATCTCCGCAAGCTGGCGGAGACGGCACAGGCCTGGTTTGACCGCCTCGACGTGCGGCCCAATGCGATCACCAAGCCGCTCATCAATTTCTCGGGCGGCAACCAGCAGAAGGTGGTGCTGGCGAAGTGGCTCAACTCCCCCAACACCAGCGTGCTGCTGCTCGACCATCCGCTGCGCGGGCTGGATGTGGGCGCAGCGCAGACAGTGAATGCGGAGATCGTGAAGGCCAGTGAAAGCGGTGCGGCCGTGATCCTGATCCCCGACACGATCGAGGAGGCCCTGGAACTGGCCGACGAGATCATCGTGATGCGCGACGGGGAAATCTCCGCGCGTCATGACATGCGCATCCCCAACACGCTCACCGTCCAAGATATCGTGGCAGAAATGGTATGACCGACGTGACCCAGAATTCCTTTGATAAGGCCGGCGTCTCCACCATCACGGATGGCGAAGCCGCAGTGATCAAGCTTGGGCATCGGATCTCCTGGGGCGCGTTTGCCCCGGCTCTCGTCTTCCTCGCCATGCTGCTGGCAGTGGGCGTACTGAATGCCAACTACCTGGGCGCACTGGGCATCTCCATTGCCACGGCGACGGCGGCGCCCATCCTGTTCCTGGCACTCGGCCAGTCCATGGTGCTGAATATCGGCTCCATCGACCTCTCCAACGCCGCGATCGCGCTTCTGGGCGCGCTGCTGCTGGCGCTGACGCTGCCCTCGCTCGGCATCGTGGCAATGGTCATGATCCTCGTGCTCGTCACGGTGATCGGTGCCATCAATGGTGCTGTCATCAGCTACGCGCAGGTGCCGTCCTTTGCGCTGACACTCGGCACGCTTGCGATATTACAGACCGCCGCACTGGTGGTGAGCGGGGCCGACACGATCTATGTGAGCGAGAACCGCGAGCTCGTCTCCGTGCTGTTCGAAACGCAGCTTTTCAACGCGCCGCTGACCTTTTGGCTCGGCATTCTCGCGGCAGTGATCCTGTGGGCGGTTCTGCGCTATACGATCCTCGGCCAGAACATGACGGCGATGGGCAAGAACGAACTCGCCGCTACGCTTTCGGCCGTGCCGGTGCGCCGGGTGCGCATCATCACCTATGCGCTTTCGGGCTTCCTTGGCGGTCTCGCGGGTCTCAGCATCGTGGCGCAGGCGGGTTCTGCGTCAGCGAGCGGCCTTGGCAGCGACCTGCTGCTTCCAGGCATCGCGGCGGCGCTCATCGGCGGCACGTCGATCTCGGGCGGGCAGACCAATTTGCTGAACGTGGTGTTTGGCGGATTGACCGTGGCCTTCGTGCCCATCGCCATCCAGGCGATGGGACTGGGCGCGCAGGCGCAGAGCCTCGTCTACGGAATCTTCATCATCCTCGTCGTGTCGGTTACGACGGTGCGGACGCGCGGTTCGATCATCAAGTGATCACTCCCACGCCCTGAGCGCCTTCATGACCAGCCTCGGCCGATGTCGCGGGCCAGGAAATCCCGGGTCTGCGCTGCGGCTCCGTTCCATCGTTGCGGCGATGAGGCTCAGTTCGAACAGGGGCAGCGGCGGACTGCCTTCGGCGCCACTCGCCCCGGAAATGACAACCCCACGAGCTCCTAAATCATTCACAAGACGATCAACGAGAATGAGCCGGACTGTTCGAGCCCAAGCATTCCGAATGCTTGGGATAAACTGACCAAGCCCGGCGGTCTCGCGCGTTGCCGGCACCGCCGGAGACGCCGGAGGTGTCGATCACCGGGACAGGCTGCCGTCCGGAAGCACGAAGGATGCCACCTGCGCATAGCTGATCAGCGCTCCCCAGCTGGACGCCGTCTGGGTGTCGAGCGCCCCCTGCAGGACCTGCGTGCGCACGGCCGCGGTGAGCAGATCATTCATACCGGGCCGCGGGTGCTTCTCGAACTCGTCGCATGGCCCGTAGAAGGAGGTGATCATGCCCTGCTCGATCTCCTCTGTCATCTTCTGTGGCCAGCCGAAGCGGGCGCTGGCGGAGGTGATGGTGGCCGCACTGTTGAGCATCATATCTTCCTGGCAGGCGAACATCTACAGTTGGAACTGACCGACGAGCACGTCGTGGATGGAGGCCCGTCAGGCCTATGCCGGAGCGATTGATGGTGAGGCAAGACCGTGATGGACGAGGCAAATGGGTTGCGGCGAGTCGTGGTCGGGCTCGGCGGACGAAGGGAGATCGAGCAACCGGTTGAACTCGCCGTGAGTTTTGCCAGTGGCTTGGGCGCAATGCTGAACTGCCTGCTCTTCGAACGGGAAGATCTGATGGCTGCGTCCCGGCTTCCCTTCACACGGATCACCGGCCATGGTGGTATCTCCGCGCCAATGACCCACGCGTATGTCATGATGCATCTGAGGCGGGTGGCGCGCGCGGTGGAGGAAAATCTCATTGCCCGCCACGCCGAGGCGGGGATCGACTGGAAACTGGAATGGCCGCATGGGGAATAAGTAACCGAACTCCTATCGGCTGTCGAAGTAGGCGATGTTGTCATTCTCGAGTGTGCCGAGGCGGAACTTCCAACCCGGTACCTGGCGGATGTTGCCGCAGCGATCTTCGGCAAGGCCGCGGCCGTCGTCCTTCCCGGGACGCATCCGAAGGGCGCGAAGGCGGCAATCGCCGGGCGGATCGCCAGGTCACTGGGCCTAACCTTGCGGTTGGTATCTCCTGCGGCACTCCGCTCCGGCAACCGGGGCGGGGCGATCGTCATTCTTGGAAGCAGTATGCTTCAACACCTCCGTGGGTTTGACGCCGTCCGAAGTGGCCTTGGATAAGCGGCTACGCTTGTACTCACGGAGTAACCCGGTCGCTCGCAAGCATGGGTGGCATGACTTGGATCAACGACTGACCATGGATTCCCTGCGGGCTTTGCATCTCCGCCTTGGCTCGTGAGCAGCTGGGGAGAAGGCGTTGACCCACGCGACCATATCCAAACCTCCCGCTACGAACGCTGGCAGCCCGCTGCCGACCGTTTGGGGTGCTGCGATGGCCGGGCTGGCGGGACTGCCAGGCGGAAATTCCCCTTAACGGGCAGATGTCTGGAATTCGAGAAACTGTGTGGGTCCGCCGATTGGATTTTAATCTTGGCCAAACTTGAACTCAATGAAATCAATGACTCATACCAACGGTCATTGGGTCTGACCGACATGAGCCCATTGGCGCATTCCGATTGAGGTGATGGTCTCTGGTTGAGCAATGAGCTTCTGCCAGGCGTCGCATGCTGCCTCGATGATCTCGAGGTAAGTTTCGAAGACGCGGTTGGAGAGCCAATTGGCACGAAGGTACT
>NZ_JBIICB010000230.1:0-7036 GCF_044239095.1 Aestuariivirga sp.
TGCGCTTCACCGACCCGCGCGGCAAGATGCAGCATCTGACGATGGACGTCTCCCAGATGCACGAAGACGCCTGGGCCGAGGGCCTGATGTTCGACGGCTCCTCGATTGCCGGCTGGAAGGCCATCAACGAGTCCGACATGGTTCTCATGCCGGATCCCTCCTCCGCCCATCTCGACCCGTTCTATGCCCAGACCACGCTCGCCGTGTTCTGCGACATTCTCGAGCCCTCGACGGGCGAGGGCTATTCGCGTGACCCGCGCATGATCGCCAAGCGCACCGAGGCCTATCTCAAGTCGCTGGGCATCGGCGATACGGTGTTCGTCGGCCCCGAGGCCGAATTCTTCATCTTCGACGACGTGAAGTTCTCGTCGTCTCCCTACAACACCGGCTTCAAGCTGGACTCCGTCGAGCTTCCGATCAACTCGGACCGCGACTACGAGACCGGCAACATGGGCCACCGCATGCGCACCAAGGGCGGCTACTTCCCGGTCAACCCGATGGACTCGGCTCAGGACATGCGCTCCGAGATGCTGTCCACCATGGGCGAGATGGGACTCATCGTCGAAAAGCACCACCACGAGGTGGCCTCCGCCCAGCACGAGCTCGGCACGCGCTACCAGCCGCTGGTGATGGCCGCCGACCACATGCAGATCTACAAGTATGTGATCCACAACGTGGCCCACGCCTATGGCAAGACGGCCACCTTCATGCCGAAGCCCATCTTCGGCGACAACGGATCGGGCATGCACTGCCACTTCTCGATCTGGAAGGACGGCAAGACCCAGATGGCCGGCAACCAGTATGCCGACCTCTCGGAAACCTGCCTCTACTTCATCGGCGGCGTTATCAAGCACGCGAAGGCCTTGAACGCCTTCACCAACCCGTCGACCAACTCCTACAAGCGCCTGGTGCCGGGCTATGAAGCGCCTGTGCTTCTCGCCTACTCCTCGCGCAACCGCTCGGCCTCCTGCCGCATTCCCTTCACGGCGAACCCGAAGGCCAAGCGCGTCGAAGTCCGCTTCCCCGACCCGACCGCCAACCCCTATTTCTGCTTCTCGGCGATCATCATGGCGGGCCTCGACGGCATCGTGAACAAGATCCACCCCGGCCCCGCCATGGACAAGAACCTCTACGACCTGCCCCCGGCAGAACTCGCCCAGGTCCCCACCGTCTGCGGCTCGCTGCAGGAAGCGATCGACTCGCTCAAGGCCGACCACGAGTTCCTCCTCAAGGGCGGCGTCTTCTCCAAGGACCAGATCGAGAGCTATCTCGAGCTGAAGCAGGAAGAGCAGGACCGCTACCGGATGACCCCCCACCCGGTCGAGTTCGACATGTACTACAGCTGCTGATCCCCACCCTCGGGACGCGACAGCGAAAAGCCCCGGCAGAAATGCCGGGGCTTTTTTGTTGCGGCCGAACCGTCAAAAAATTGTCACGTCGAAACAGCAAGGAGAAATAATCAACCGAGGATTGATAAAGTGTCGAAGAAGACGCATTCGCTTCATTTCCGGATGTTCAAATATTCGGTCTATGCGCTTCTGACATTCAACATCCTGTTGTTCATGCTTCATGGCACTGTCTATGAGGCGCTGGACTCCTTGGGCTGGGTGATCCTTCTCGGCACCTTCGAATATGAAAGCACCTCGCTCGATGAGGTTTATGCCTCGAAATTCGAGAAATGGGGTCTTTTCGCCTTCCAGAGCCTCGGTTACGGCCTGGCGCTCTACGCCACATGGCAATATTTCACAGCCAGTGAATGGGTTGATCTGCTGAATGCAGTCACCTGGCTTCTGGTCTGCGCCGTGCTTGCCTATGACGTCTATTCACCGGGCGACTATGACGGTATGGAGTGGAAGATCCGCAACGGCATCAAGCTGTCGCTCTACAGCATTCTGCTCGGCGTTGCGCTGTGGTGGGGCTATGAAGGATTGCAGGATGGCGCCGGCCTCCTCGGACTTCTTGATTTCTACGATGCAGCGCTCTGGATCGCCTGCTTCGCGGTGATTGAGTTGAACGTCTTCGACTATGAGCGCCCGGAAGATCCGCTGATCGCCGGGGAGGTTTGAAACGGGCAGCGCCCCTGCTGCGCGTTCCGGCCCAGGTGGAACCAGCTGGTCGGAAGGAACTCGCGCAAGATCAATTGCTTGAGCATGATCTTGCTACAAAAGTGGTTTCCACTTTTGGCGATCATGCTCTAGACCCTCCTTCTCATGGCCACGTCCCGCGCGACTCACCCCCACACGCCCGCCGCCGACTTCCGGCTGGGTGTGCTGCTGGTCGCGGGCGCCGCCATCGCCTGGAGCTTCGGGGGCACCATCGCGCGCTATATCGAGGCGCCTGATGCCTGGACGGTCGTGTTCTGGCGCTCGCTCTTTGCCTCGACCTTCCTGCTGCTCTTCATGCTGTGGCGGGATGGCCCTGAGGCGACGGTGAAGATGTTCCGCGCCATGGGCTGGCCGGGGCTTGGGGTGGCGTGCTGCTTCGGCATCGCATCCTCCTCCTTCGTGGTGGCGCTGCAGCACACCACGGTGGCCAATATCCTGCTGATCCAGGCGGCGGCACCCCTGTTCGCGGCACTCCTTGCCTGGATGGTGTTCCGTGAGCGGGTGAACCTCGCCACATGGATCGCCATCGCGGCGGTGATCTGCGGCGTCGCCATCATGGTCTCAGCCTCATTCTCAGGCCAGGTTTCGCCCCTCGGCGACGGGCTGGCGCTTGTCATCACCGTGCTGTTCTCGGCGGCCATCGTCATCACCCGTCACCACCCGCAGGTGCGCATGACGCCTGCGGTCTGCCTTGGCACCGCCATGGCCTGTGCCGTGGCCTTCTTCCTGTCGGGGCCGCTGGCGGTCTCGATGCCGGATTTTTTCTGGCTTTTCCTGTTTGGCGCGGTGAACCTCGGCGCAGGGCTCGCCATGTTCGTGACGGGCGCGCGCCTCGTTCCGGCGGCGCTTGCGGCCCTCGTCAGCACACTGGAGCCGGTGCTGGGCCCGGTCTGGGTCTGGCTGTTCCACGGCGAGGTGCCGGGAACGCGCACGGTGATCGGCGGCGCCATCGTGTTCGTGGCGCTGCTGATCCACATCCTCAACGACTGGCGGCGGCAGCGGGAGCGAAAGCGTATCAGGCCCAGGGCCTGATGTGATTTCGGGGTTTCCAAAGCGCGGGCCCTCTGCCACTCTGGGGCTTCAAAACGGAGGCACTCCATGGATTTCGTCCACTTCCTGTCGAGCCACATGCTGGACCCTGCCATGGGCGGCAAGCGCCTGTACCGGAACGTCGTGGCCCAGGCCGTCCATGCGGAGGCGGTGGGCTACCGCGGCGTGGCGATCCCCGAGCATCACCTGCTCAACATCCTGCTGATCCCCGCGCCGTTGCAGATGGCGGTGAAGATCGCGGCGCACACCCGGCATATCAAGCTCATCACCTCGGTGTGCCAGCTGCCGATCCGCGATATGCGGATTTTCGCGGGCGAGGCCGTGCAGGCCCAGGCGCTGTGCGACGGGCGGCTGATGCTGGGCGTGGGCAAGGGCGCCTTCGGCTTCGAGACGGCGCGTTTCGGCGTTCCCATCGAGGACACCAAGCCGCAGTTCGAGGAAGACCTGAGGCTGCTCGAAGCGCTCCTCACCGAGGAGGAAGTCTCCTGGAACAGCCCGCGCTATAGTTTCGAGCCGCTCACCATCATGCCGCGCCCGGAGGACCCCATCCCGCTGATGGCCGCGGTGATGAACCCCGCCGGCATCGAGGCCGCCGCAAAGGCCGGCTATCATGTGCAGACGACGCCGCTCGGCGGCAGCCACCAGCAGTTGATCGATCAGGTCACGGCCTTCTCGCGCGGCAAGGCCGCGGCGGGCCGCCCGCTCGATACGCGCCTCTCGCTCCAGCGCGGCATGTTCCTTGCCGAGAGCGAGACCGAACGCCGCCACATCGCCGAGATGGCCTGGACCTATTACAAGAGCTTCGACAATGTCTTCGGCGGGCCTGGCATCGTCGACAGAGGCATCATCCGCCCGCTGCCGCGCGCCCAGACGGTTGAGGAGCTCGCCGCCAACCTTCTGCTCTGCGGCAGGGACGAGATGATCGAGCGGCTCTCGGTCTATGCCGAGCTCGGCATCGACGAGGTGCTCACCACCTCAAATTACGGCCAGGACGAGCAGTTGACGCGCGACATGATGAGCCGTTTCGCCGAAGATGTGATGCCGCATTTCCGCGAGCGCCGGAAAGCGGCCTGAGGTTTCAGCAGAAGGAAGGACGCACATGCCCATCATCCGGGTCGAAATGTTCAAGGGCCGCACGCCCGAGCAGAAGAAGGCAATCGCGCGCGAGCTGGTGGATGGCTTCATCCGCGGCGCAGGCGGCGGCAATCCGGCGTCCTTCAATGTGGTGTTCGTCGATGTCGAGAAGCATGACTGGGCCGTGGGCCATGACATGATGAGCGAGAAATACCCGGACAAGCCATGAATCCTATGCCGGTCAAATCCGCCTTTTCGGTCGAGGGCGAGGGCGAGCCCCTCTTCCTCATCCACGGCATCGGCGCCTCCCGCGCCTCCTTCGCGGGGCTGGTGCCGCACCTCAAGTCAGCCTACCGCTGCATCTCCTACGATCTCCGCGGCCACGGCGCATCGCCCGTGCCGAAGCCGCCCTACACGCTCGATGATCTCGTGGAAGACCTGGAAGCGCTGCGCAAGGAGCTCGGGATCGAACATGCGCATTTCGCCGGCCATTCGCTGGGCGGCATGATCGGCCCTGCCTATGCGCGGAAATATCCCCAGCACGTGCTCACCCTTGGCCTCTGGTCAACAGCCGCCTTCCGCACCGGGGACGACAGCGCCAAGGTCCGGGGCGTGGTTGCCGCCATGCGCACGAAGGGCATTCCGCAGGTGCTGGAAACGCTCAAGGACCGCTGGTTCACGCCCGAATTCGCCGAACGCAGCCCGGATGTCATCACCCGCCGCATGCAACAGGTGATCGACACCGATCCGGACGTCTTTCTCTCGGTCTTCGACATCTATGCCGAAACAGAGATGGCCCCCTGGCTGCACGAGGTGAAGCAACCCTGCCTCGTGCTGACGGGCGAGAACGATGGCGGCTGCAATCCCCGCCTCAACCGCCAGATCGCAGCCGCACTTCCCGATGCTGAGCTGGTGATTCTTCCCATCCTCCGCCACGCCATCCTGCTCGAGGCCGCCGGGCAGGTGGCGCCGCCAGTCCTCGACTTCCTGCAGCGGCACCGCGCATCCTGAACGGGCGGATTATTCAATTTTAACTTGAATCCAGTTTTGGAACATGGGAACACGCCACAATGCACGGTGGGCGGCAATTCCTCATTTTCCCAACGGGGCTCTGGCTCGCCAACGGGGCGCAGGCGCTTGGCGTAGCGGCGTGGATCGCACTCGATCCGCGCTTGTCGATGTCCGCTTCAGGTGTTGCACCGGTCCTTTTTGTGCTTTTGGCCTGCACTGGCCTCTGCGCGCTAATATGCTCTCTTGAGGTTGTACGCGGCGCTCCCTCCAAAACCATAGGCCGGCTCCGGGTGGCCGCGATGGGAACGGTCTTCATGGTCACGGCCTTTCTCGGGATTCGATTTTACAACCACCTCACGATGTCGCTAGCCCTTCCGCTAGCAGACGACGCGCTCGATGCCCTCGACAAGGCGCTGGGGCTCGACTGGTACGGCTACGCTATGTGGTTTGCCGGTTTCGAGCTATGGCATAACCTGATCCGGCTGCCCTATTCGCACACCACGAAATCGGTCGCCGTGATTTTTGTGCTCCTCGTGTTCTTCGGCGGGCGAGAAAAGGCAGTAGAGTTCGGCACGCTACTCTTCCTCGGTGCGCTGATCGCGGTGTCGGTGGCGGCTTTCTTTCCGGCCGAGGCAGCGATGGTGCGCTACATGGATGCAAAGATCCTCTCGATCTACGGAACCAACACGGGCGTTTATCATATGGACGCCCTCACCGCGCTCCGCGGTTCTGCTCCCGTCACCCTCGATTTCAGTGATCTGCCGGGTCTCGCCACATTCCCGTCCTTCCACACCATCACCGGCCTGCTGATCGTCTATGCCTGCCGGGGAGCTGCCATCCCACTGGCTCTGGCCTGCCTGTGGACAGGCGCTATGCTGCTCGGAACGCCAATTTATGGTGGCCATTATTTTGTGGATATCTTCGCGGGGGCGGCGGTCGCGGCAGCATTGATCGCGGCGTCCCGTTACCGGC
Source organism: Aestuariivirga sp. (assembly GCF_044239095.1). Lineage (GTDB taxonomy): Bacteria > Pseudomonadota > Alphaproteobacteria > Rhizobiales > Aestuariivirgaceae > Aestuariivirga. Next base: position 6,213 of record NZ_JBIICB010000230.1, read on the forward strand.
GGCGCCAGCTCCGCGGGTCAGCTTTCGCATACCAGGAGCCGGGACGAGCGGTGCCCGGCTATGACGCGCGGCACTCCGCATAGGCGCGGCGGTAGATCCTCTGCCAGCGGTCGTTCGCCGCGGTGCCGGTCAGCACCGCACCACCAGCGCCCCCAATAAGTGCGCCTTTGCCCGCGCCCTCACGCCCGTCGATTGCCCCGCCCAGCAAGGCGCCGCCCACGGCCCCGATCACGGCACCCGCAACAACGTCGCTGGCGTTGGCATGTTGATCTGCCACTTCGCTGGCCCATTGCTTGCAATAGGCCTTGCTCTTGGCCTCGGCAGGCTCAGGGAAAGACGCCGCCAGGAAGGCGGCCACGGGAATGAACAGTGACTGGACGCGCGCCATGACACACCAACCGGATTCAATCTAGACCTGTCTAACGGGGGATTATGGCGTCAATTTGTGCAGTTTTTCTTTCCGGCAAGGATCAGCTTGCATGATGCGCCGCAGTTGCGTCATGTTTCCGTGGAGTCTTGCCTCAGCGGCCGGACATCACCGGCGTCAAGGAGACGGCACATGAATACGTTGACGCGGCTTCCGGCCATCGAGACGGCGTCGCTCCTGCTGCGCGAGATCGAGTTGCGGGATGCAGGACCTTTCAGCAACTTCATGATGCAGGACACCTACCAGCGCCATATCGCGATGCGCCTGGCAAGCGAGGCGGAGGTCAAGGCTTTCGTCAGACGCGCCGTGTCCCGCCAGGGCGAGGAGCGCCGCAGCGTGTTCCACCTCGCGGCCGAGGAGAAGCTCAGCGGCGAGGCGATTGGCGATGGCTTCCTGA
>NZ_JBIICB010000231.1:0-7032 GCF_044239095.1 Aestuariivirga sp.
CATCGTCGATCGCATTGACCATCAATGCCCGTCCGCCGATCAGGGAGGCGGCCTGAACGCAGCGGGCGAGGGCGTGCTTCAGGAGGCCGGTGCCAATGCCGCGCCCCGCCCATTGCAGATCGGTGGCGAGCTGGCCCAGCAGCAGGCAAGGAACCGGATCGGGTGGCTGTCCCGTCCGAATCGATCTGGGCAGTACGGTCGGAACAACGGCCGTCGGCGCAAGACCATAATACCCCACGACCCGGCCGTCCTGATGGACCACCATGACGGCCGTGAAGCCCCTCTGCTGGTTGGAGAGCGCGCGCGTCTTCAGCCAGTTGTCGAGAGTGGAGTACCTCGTCGCAGATGAACCAGTTTGCCACCGACATCGTGAAGGCACAGGATTTCCTGGTTGGCATGGGTCTCGACGTTGATCGGGCCACGAAGGCCATGCCGTCCATCGCAAGGGCAGCGACCGCCACGGGCGCGAGCCTCGAGGACCTGTCGAAGGCGGGCTTCGCGGCCATGTCGAACCTCGGCGTTGCCGCCGAAAGTTTGGGCAAGTCCTTCGACATCATGGCGGCCGCCGGCAAGGCGGGCGGCTTCGAGCTTCGCGACATGGCGCAATATCTGCCGTCCATCACGGCGCTTGCCAGTTCCAAGGGCATGTCGGGGGAGAGCGGTCTCGCCCAGATCGCCGCTGCCTTGCAGATCGTGCGCCGGGGCGCGGGCGATGCTTCGGAAGCGGCGACCAATTTCAGCAACATCCTGCAGAAGATCAATTCCAACGACGCGATCGGGAACTTCAAGAAGCTGGGGATCGACATCCAGAAGGTCCTGAAGGACGCCAAGGCCAATGGCACCGATCCGCTCGAGGCATCGCTGCGCGCCATCAACACCGCACTCGGTGGGGACATGTCACGGCTTGGCGAGATCTTCGCTGACGCCCAGGTGCAGAAGGGTCTCATTCCGCTGCTGACGGGGCTAGAGGATTACATCCGGCTGAGAGATGAAGCGGCAAGAGCCGACGGCGTGATCAGCAACGACTTCGCCCGCATGATGCAGACCAGCGTCGAGCAGGTGAAGCAGTTCCAGATTGCGCTGCAGAACTTCCAGACCAGCGTGGGCGCGGCAATGGTGCCGGTCCTTGGCGGAATCGCGGGCGCGCTCAAGCCCGTCCTCGTGCTGCTGACCTCGCTGGTCAACCAGTACCCCGGCGTCTCGGGCGCGCTGGTTGCCATCACGGCGGGCTTCATCGCCCTCAAGGCGGCGCTGGCAGGCCTCACCTTCCTCGGCCTGATGGGCAAGGGCGGCATGCTCGCCTCCTTGGCCTTCGGGCTCAAGGGCGTCACCGTAGCCCTGACGGCGCTCCGGGCGGTCGCCATCACCGCGCCGCTCGGCCTTATCAACAGCGGGCTCACCAGCCTCCGGGGTTCGCTCCTTGGCCTTACCATGCTGAACTCTGCCGGCGGCCTCAAGGCGGTGTTCGGCACACTGGGCTCCGGCCTCTTGGGGCTACTGAATCCGATGAAGCTTGTGAGCGCAGCGTCGGTGGCCCTCCGCGGGGCTCTGATGCTGACCGGCGTCGGCGCTATCCTGATCGGCATCGCCATGGCGGGCAAGTTCATCTACGACAACTGGCAGGGCATCAAGGAGCTGTTCGTAGCCTTCGGCGAGGCCTTCATGGCCGCGCTGGGCCCGGTCAAGCCGATGCTGGATCCGGTGATTGCCGGGGTCAGTACGCTCTTCGGCTGGATGTCGAAGCTCAGCCTCAAAATCTCGCCGGCCACCTGGCGGGAGTGGGGCGCTTCGGCGGGTGCCGCCGTGGGCGATGTGGTGCGGTGGTTTGCGGAGCTCCCGGGCAAGATCGCTGCATCGCTGGGCAGCCTCTACGACATCGGCCGGAAGTTCATGCAGTCGTTCTTCGACGGCCTCGTCTCGATCGGCAGCGACATCCTGAACTGGGCCAGCGGCCTTGCGGACAAGATCAGTTCGGTTCTGACGTTGCCGAACCGCGCGCCCCAGTCCTCTGTCAATCCACGTGGCGCAGGCGCGGGCATGAAGCCGGCGGTGGATCCCAATGACCCTTATGGCGTCGGCCCCATCGAGGACCTGACGTTGCGCGCCACTGGCGGCCCAGTCAGCCGGGGGGCCAGCTATCTCGTGGGTGAGCGTGGTCCCGAGCTTATCACGGCCGGGCGCTCGGGCTACGTCAACCGGGCAGGTTCTTTCCCGGCGGGCGGGATCACTGTCTCTCCTGTCTTCAACATGACATTCAACGGACGTACGGATCCCGAAGATGTCGTCCAGCAGATCCGCCGCGTGCTGCGCGACGAAGTCCGCGAGACCTTCCGGGGTGTCTATGCCGATGCCGGGCTGAGGTTCGCCTGATGTTGATGACGCTGGGGCCCATCCGCTTCGAGGTCCATCCGTTCAACGCCACCGAATACGACCATGGCCACGAGACGAGCTTCGTTGAAAAGCCGGTGCTGGGCGCCAGGCCGCCGCTCGAATGGGTGGGCGAAGGTTCCGAGAGCTGGTCCATCAAGGCGCGCATCTTTCCGCACCGCTTCGGTGGGCTTGGCGACCTCAAGAAGCTTTACCAGGCCCGCGCCGCAGGACGGCCGCTCTACCTCATGCGCGGCGATGGCGCGCAGATGGGCTGGGTGGTGATCGACAAGGTCTCCGAGCGGTCGAGCTATCTCGACGCCGAAGGAATCGGCCGGATGATCGATGTTGACATTGCGGTCCGGCGTGCGGCCAAGCCGTCCAACGGCAGCTTCTTCTCTCTTTTTGCGGGGATGTTCTCATGATCGTCGAGCCTGTCACCGTCGAGGGCGAGTTCATTACCGTTTCGCTCATCGTCTGGCGGCGTTTCAGGCGGCCCATGCCGGGTCTGGTTGAGCAGACATATGACATGAACCCGGGCCTCGGCGAGCTTGGCGCATTTCTTCCCGTTGGCGCCACGTTCGATATGCCGGTGCCGGTGCCGCGCGAACCCGCCATCCTCGATCCGATCAGGTTGTGGTGATTCCCGATGTCAAAGCGCGCGGTGTTCATGGTGACGGTGGCGGGCACCAACATCACCACAACACTCCTGCCGGTGCTGATTTCGCTGACCGTGTCGGACAAGGTTGGGACCCACTCCGACACAGCCTCGCTGGATATCGACGATACCGATGGCCGGGTTGTCCTTCCCCAGATCGGCGCACCGGTCGTCGTGGCGCTAGGCTGGGAAGGCGAGGGCGTCCGGGTGGTGTTCACCGGCACGGTGGACGAGGTCAGGTCGTCGGGCTCGCGCGGCGGTGGGCGCACGCTGTCCATCACCGCCAAGGGCATGGACACCACAGGGAAGCCGAAGGAAGGCCAGCAGCGCCACTTCGACGACAGCACGGTCGAAGACATCCTGAAGCAGGCAGGCCAGACGGCGGGCGTCACGCAGATCGAGATCGATCCGTCGCTGGCATACATCACCCGCAAATACTTCGAGATGCGGGACGAGAGCTTCATCCACATGGGCGAGCGCCTCGCCCGTGAGATCGGCGGCAACTTCCGCATCCACGGCACGCGCGCCATCATGTCGAAGCGTGGCGGCACCTACACCGCGGCGGTCATCGCTGCGTGGGGCCGGAACCTGCATGGTTGGGACATCTCGCCTGCACTGGGGCGCGGTCAATATTCGCAGGTCCGCGCCCGCTGGTACGATCCGAAGAAAGCCGGATGGCAGGAGACGGAGGAGGGGACCGCCCTTGCCGTCGATGCCCGGCACGATCACCGCTACGCAAAGTCGGATGAAGGCGAGGCGACGCAGCAGACCTCGTCCGACCGGGCAACCTCCGAACGTGACGCGGGCGAGGGGTCAGTGACCATCGAGGGCGACACCGCCGCCGTTCCCGACGGGCTCTGCATCGTGAAGGGGGCGAGGCGTGGCGTCGACGGCCCCTGGCGCATCGAGAGTGTCACCCACCGCTATTCGCGCGGCGGTGGCTTTATCACGCAACTGAGTCTGAAGCAGCCGGGGTCCGGCGGCGCGGGCGATACCTGACAGGAGATTATCCTGATGGCAAAGGATTGGCCGGGGACATCCCGGCGGTGGTCTATTTCATGGTGGGGATCGGTGGCGGGCCGTACGTTCTTCTTGCCATATTTGCGACGCGGCTTTGATCTGCGCGGCCCCCAGGAGATTTCCATCATCGAAGCCGAATGCTCTATGCCGAGCTATCTTGAGCACTCACCTCCCGGGGTGCCGATGCTATCGCAGCGCAGCATTCCCTCGATGCGAGCAAGGCGTTCCTGTGTATAGGAGATTTGGCATAGCAGGCTCATCACCGGCTGAAGCGAACCGCCCTCCACAGCAGAAGACTCGAACCTGCATGAGCCATCTCTATACTTCATCCACGCTATCTGGATGCCCTTGATCTGAGCACTACCATCGGCGTCCAAAGTGCTTCGATACTGCCTATAGACGGAGTTAAGTTCATCGTTGAGTTCGCCCAGCACCCCTTGGAGACACTCTATTTGTGACATTGTGGTCTCACCTGTGCACGCCGAACTGGGGTCAAGGTCCTCAGCTGCCGATAGACTGGCATGCCCGACGAGAAGCAATGCCACAACGGACACTGTCGAAGTTCTTGTCAGAGCAAGGCCCCGAATGCGTTGAGCAAGCCTCATCTGACAAGTCACTGCAGTTCGGCAGTCGTTTCGTCGGTGTCGCTGTCATATTTCAGCGTGATCTCGGAGATTTTGCACAAGTTCAGTCCCTGCCAGGCAGTAGACGCGTAGTCCCCCACCCAATCGACCTTTATGTCCCATTTGCAGCTGTCGGGATCACCCTCAAACGTGACAGTCGCAAATTCACCATCCGCCAGTTCCGGAGAACCAAGGATGTTGCTACTCCAAGAGTCACTGCCAGTCGGATCAACATAAATAGCTTGAATGTTATAGCCGGTGGCATTGATCAATTTAAAATCGAGACCACTCGCAATCGCAGATCCAGAACCCAGCGTCAAAGCCCCTAATACAATGGTAATCCAACGTCTCACTGGCACCTCCCCGCAGAAATTTTGAGTATACTCACATTCCATCAAGCAGGGCAAGCAAGCGAGAGACCGGAGCTGTCTGGCAAAGACACTGGCAGGATGGCGATAAAGATGAACTCATCCTCATCCTCATCGTCAGCCAGACTGCTCGACGTGGGAACGCGACCTGTGCGAGGGCAGCGTTACCCTCGAGGGCGACACCGCCGCCATTCCGGACGGGCTCTGCATCGTCACCGGCACGCGACCCGGCATCGACGGCCGCTGGCCCATCGAGAGCGTCACCCACAGCTACTCGCGCGGCGGCGGCTTCGTCACGCAACTGAGCCTGAAGCAGCCGGGGGCCGGCGGCACGGGCGATATCTGACAGGAGATTGTCCTGATGGCACAGGATTGGACCGGGGAAATCCCGGCGGTGGTTTATTTTGTGGTCGGGCTGGGCGGCGTGGCGGGCGCCCTTCTCGCCATGCTCAAGCTGAAGGAGGCGCTCGTCCCGGATGCTGGCCAACAGTTTAGCAAGGACATCGCCGCCATCAGGGCCGATATCCACGACATCCGTGCCCGTGTGGGCATGCTGGAACTTGATGTTGCCCGCATCGACCAGCCCTCCATCACAAGGCGCTTCGACGCCATCGAGGGAAAGATCGACAAATTGTACGACTTCCTGCTCGAGCGCCTGACCAAGCTGCCGCCCTGAGCGGCGCGTCAGCAAACCCACCCCAGTCATCCATTCACCATGCAACTGAAGCCGAAGGCCAAGAGCGCCTCCGGCCATGAGAAGGAATTTGCCCATGACCCACATGACGATCGCCCGTAGCTATCTCGGCACGAAGGAACTGAAGGGCTCCTCCGACAACCCGAAGATCATGGAGATGTACCGCACGGTCGGCCACCACTGGGTCGAGCATGACGAGGTGGCCTGGTGCGCCGCATTCGTCGGACATTGCCTCGAGAAGGCAGGCACCGACTCCGCCCGCAAACTCAATGCGCGCTCCTATCTCACATGGGGCGAGAAGGTCGCCGGCGTGGAGCAGGCGAAGGAGGGCGACGTCGTCATCTTCACGCGCGGCTCGAACACGGCGCAGGGCCATGTCGCCTTTTTCCTCAAGGCAACGGGCCAGCAGATCGAGGTGCTGGGCGGCAACCAGTCGGACGGCGTCACAGTGGCTCGATATGCAAAGTCGCGGCTGCTCGGCATCCGGCGCCCGCTCCGCGCGGACGCGCCGCAACGTCCGGAGATGAAGGTCGTTCAGCAGCAACTGAAGGACCTGGGATATTTCGAGGTCGGCATTGTGGACGGGCGCTATGGTCCCCGCATGCGTGCGGCAGTGCTGGCGTTCCGCGCAGATAATGGACTCGGTCTCAGCCCGGACGTCGATCCCGTCCTCGTGGAGGCCCTGCAGCGGGCCAAGCCCCGCGCCGTCTCGCGAGAGCGGGCGGAGGGCAAGCCTGAGGGCTCGCGCATCGTGAAGGCGGCGGATGCCCAGATCGCCACCGGCATCGTGGGCATGGCAGGTGCTGCGGCATCCATGGTGGTGCCGGCAGTGGAGACCGCCGAGCGGGCGAAGGACGTGACTGAGCGCACCGTGGGCCTGCTGAACCTGACAGACTGGCTGCTGCCTGTGCTGCCGTGGGCGGGTGCCGCAATCTTCCTGATCGTCATCCTGCTGGCGTGGAAGGCAAAGGCCGCGCGCATCGAGGATTACCGCACGGGGAAGACGCCGTGATCGGCTTGTTCATTTCATTGTTCGGCGCAGCCTGGTCCCGCCTGTCGGGCTGGGCGGCGCTTGCCGCCGCACTCATCGCGGCGCTCGGGATCGCGTGGCTGAGGGGCCGCGCCGCCGGAAAGGCGGCCTGGGCAGCAAAGCGCCAGGCGGCAAGAAACAGGGCTGTCCGGCAATCAGGGGAGATCCGGCATGATGTTCAGAACAGCAGCGATCCTGCTCTCGATCGCCGTCTCGACCGCTGGATGCGCGACTGACCCGCGGCTGAAGAGCGACTGCGACTGGGCCCAGCC
>NZ_JBIICB010000232.1:0-7016 GCF_044239095.1 Aestuariivirga sp.
GCGGGGCTCCGAATTGTATGCAGCGCCCTTGTTCCCTCATCTCCCCGTTGCGTTCCGCAACGGGTCCCTTCTTCTCCCGCTGAAGGAGCGGGAGAAGACATCAGCCGTCACAAGGATTCCATTTGATTGCCCGCCGCTCGAGGACGCGCTGCGCGCCCCGGACTGTTGACAGAAATCAAGGCAGGCCGCCGGAGGCCTGACTAGATCTTAAGTTATGTCAACACAGCATGACCGGAGACGAGCACCATGACGAGCAAGATCCTGTGCGCCACCGACGGCACTGAGAATTCCGCACATGCGGTTGAACTCGCGGGGCGGCTTGCGGCGGTACTCGGCGCCACCTTGTCGATCTGCGCGGTGAATGTGGCGCATGGCGGTGTGCGCGGCCCCCTGGTCTACAAATGGGAGGATGATGAGGTGAAGACAATCCTCGATGCCGCGGCCGGGACAGCCCGCAAGGCGGGCGCGGGCAAGGTCGAGGAGCTGGCCTTGAGGAGCCGGGAGGCCGCTTCCGCCATCGTTCAGTATGCGGAGGAAAACGGCTTCGACCACATCGTAGTTGGCACCGGAGACAAGCGCGGCGTTTCGCGGCTGGTGCTGGGGTCGGTTGCTTCCGACGTGGCCAGCCGTGCCCATTGCAGCGTGACGGTCGCCCGCTGAGGCAGCTTGTGCATCCTTTCCGGCTGGCGCAATAAAGGCGCGGGGCGGGAGGAGCATCACAGGTGACTGACGACAAGGCAATTCTGCGCGGCCTGTTCGAGGCCGCGGTCGAGGCCGCCAATCCGGTGAGTGCGGTGCGGCGCAACCTGCCCGAACGCCCCTCTGGCCGCACCGTGGTGATCGGTGCTGGAAAGGCGGCGGTGCCCATGGCGAAGGCGGTGGAGGAGAGTTGGGACGGGCCGCTCGAAGGCTTCGTCATCGCACCGCACGGCTACACCCATGAGCTGAAGCGCATCGGCCTTGTCCATGCCAGCCACCCCGTTCCAGACGAATCGAGCCTCGCCGCGGCAGAGAAGGCGCTGGCGCTGGCCTCGAGCCTGAAGGCGGGCGACCTGCTGATCGCGCTCATCTCAGGCGGCGCTTCGGCGCTGATGTCGAAGCCGGTGCCGGGCATTTCCATCGCGGAGAAATTCGGCCTCGTGAAGGCGGTGCTGAAATGCGGCGCCAACATCGCGGAACTGAACTGCGTGAGGAAGCAGATCTCCGCCGTGAAGGGCGGAAGGCTGGCCCGTGCGGCGGGCCAGGCCCGCATCCACACGCTGGCGCTTTCCGATGTGCCGGGCGACGATCCGGCCATCATCGGCTCCGGCCCGACCGTGCCGGACCCGACCCGCAAGGCCGATGCTCTGGCCATTCTGGAGCGCTACCGGGTGCCGGTGCCTGCCGCCGTGATGGACTGGCTCAGGAGCCCGGACGAGGACCGCTCCATCCTCAGCCATCAGACCGAGACCCGCGTGGTGGTCTCGCCGCATGAATCCTTCCGGGCGGTGCGCGATGGGGCCGAAGCGCAGGGCCTCAACGTGCTCTATCTCGGCGACAGGATCGAGGGTGAGGCGCGGGAGGTGGCGAAGGTCCATGCAGCAATCGCGCTTGAAATCGCCATGCGCGGCATGCCCGCCAAAACGCCCTGCCTGCTGCTGTCGGGCGGGGAGACCAGTGTCACCGTCCGGGGCAAGGGCAGGGGCGGCCGAAATGTGGAGTTCCTGCTGTCGCTGGCGATTGCGCTGGGCGGTGCCCCCGGCATCCATGCGCTTGCCGCCGATACGGACGGCATCGACGGGCTTGAACCCGTGGCAGGCGCCGTGATCGGGCCGGACAGCCTTGCCCATGCCCGCTCGCTGGGCCTCGACCCGATGGCCAGTCTTGACGACAATGACGCGCACAGCCTCTTCGAGCGGATGGGAGCCCAGGTCGTGACCGGACCCACCCACACGAATGTCAATGATTTCCGCGCGATACTGATCAGATAATGGACCGCGGAAGCACCCCTTATTCTGCTTTTTCGGGCGGATCGGCTGTGTTAGCGTTTGCAACATAAGGGCCGCGAGAGCCCGCCGACAGGGATCAGGACAGAGGGAAGCGGGCGCGAGAATGGGCCGTTTGACGACGCATGTGCTGGACACTGCCAGCGGCAGGCCTGCAGCAGGGCTGAAGATCGAGCTTTTCCGGGCGGGCGGCAACGCGCCGCTCACATCCATCCGCACCAATGCCGATGGCCGGGCGGATGCTCCGCTGCTCGAGGGCGAAAGCTTTGCCGCCGGCCAGTATGAGCTGCGCTTTCACGCCGGCGACTATCTGCGGGCCAATGGCACGGCACTGCCCGAGCCCGCCTTTCTCGATATCATCCCCATCCACTTCGGCATTGCGGACGCCGCCGCGCATTACCATGTGCCGCTTCTGCTCTCGCCCTATGGCTATTCCACCTACAGGGGGAGCTGACCTGACGTGACCGCACGCGCCTCCATCCGATTCCTGCGCCGCGGCGAGACCGTCGAACTGCGCGACGTGCCGCCCATGCGCACCGTGCTCGACTATCTGCGCCTTGAGGAGCGTTCGCGCGGCACCAAGGAAGGCTGCAACGAGGGCGATTGCGGCGCCTGCACCGTGGCGCTGGGCACGCTGCGCGGCGGCAAGATTGTGTATGAACCGGTCAACGCCTGCATCCTGCTCATGGCCCAGCTTGACGGCAAGGAGCTGGTGACGGTCGATGATCTGTCCACGGACGGTCAGCTGCACCCGGTGCAGCAGGCCCTGGTGGATACGCACGGCTCGCAATGCGGCTTCTGCACGCCGGGCTTCGTCATGTCGCTGTTCACGCTCTACCATGAGGGACATGCCCCGGGGCGGGAGGAGATCGCCACCCACGTGGCGGGCAATCTCTGCCGCTGCACTGGCTACCGCCCGATCATCGATGCGGGGCTCGCCGCCTGCACCGGCCGTGCGGTGGATCGCTGGGCGAGGGAGGCCGATGCCGCAGCGTTACGGCTCGCCGCACTTGATGACGGCGAGGACGTGTTCATCGGCACATCTGCGGGCTTCATCGCGCGGCCCGCAAGCGCTGCCACGCTGGCGCGGCTTGCGGCTGAGAACCCTGACGCCACGATTGTCTCGGGCGCAACCGACGTCGGCTTGTGGATCACCAAGCAGCTGCGCGTGCTGCCGAAGATCATCCTCACCGGCGGGGTGAAATCCCTGCATGAGGTGAAGGATGCGGGCAGCCATGTGGCGCTCGGTGCAGCCGCGAGCTATGCGGAGGCAACGCCCGCCCTTGCCGCGATCGATCCCGACCTGGGCGAGGTGCTGCGGCGCCTCGGCTCCACCCAGGTGCGCGCCTCCGGCACGGTTGGCGGCAACATCGCCAATGGCTCGCCCATCGGCGACATGCCGCCCATGCTCATTGCACTCGGCGCCACGCTGACGCTTCGCCATGATGCGGCCGAGCGCACGCTGCCGCTCGAGGATTTCTTCATCGCCTATGGCAAGCAGGACCGTAAAGCCGGTGAACTCGTGTGGCGCATCGACGTGCCGAGGTTGAAGCCCGATGAGGCGTTCCGCGCCTACAAGGTGTCGAAGCGCTTCGACCAGGATATTTCCGCCGTGATGTCAGCCTTCCGCTTTTCGCTTGATGGCCGCCGCATCGCCTCCGCGCGGATCGCCTTCGGCGGCATGGCGGCAACGCCCAAGCGCGCGGCCGCCGCGGAGCAGGCCGTTGCCGGACTTTCGCTCGACCAGCCTTCGGGGTGGGATGTGGCCGTTGCGGCGCTGGCGCGCGACTTCCAGCCGATCTCGGACATGCGCGCCTCCGCCGCCTACCGCATGGAGGTGGCCCAGGGCCTGCTCCGCAAGGCGCTGATGGAGGTGGCGGGAGCCTCCGCCACCCGCGTCACGGGTGCGCGAAGGGCGGTGGCGTGATGGCCGTGGCCCGCCGCCGCATCGAAACGAAAACCGTCGGAAAGACGCTGGCGCATGACAGCGCGGCGCTGCACGTCCAGGGCTCCGCCACCTATGTCGACGACATGCGTGAGCCGGAGGGTCTCCTGCACGTCTACCCCGGCTTCGCGAAAGAAGGCGCGCTCGGCGCCATCACGGCCCTTGACCTTGAAGCGGTGCGCTCGGCCTCCGGCGTCGTGGCGGTGCTGACGGCTGCGGATATTCCCGGCGTCAACGACTGCGCGCCCGTCTTCGGCGGCGATCCCATCCTGGCTGATGGCCGGATCATGTTTCATGGCCAGGTGGTCTTCGCGGTCGTGGCGCAATCGCGTGAGGCCGCCCGCCGCGCCGCCCGCCTCGCCAGGATCGAGATTGCCAAGGAACAACCCGCCGTGACGGTGGAGGATGCGCTGGCCATGGGCACGCGCGACGTGGGCGAGCCCTATGCCTTCCACCGCCGCGATGCCGCAAAGGCCATTGCCGCGGCACCTCATCGCATCGAAGAGAGCTTCCGTGTCGGCGGGCAGGAGCATTTCTATCTTGAAGGCCAGGTGAGCATGGCCGTGCCGGAGGAGCATGGCGCCGTCACCGTCCATTGCTCGACCCAGCACCCGTCCGAGGTGCAGCACCTCGTGGCACACATGCTGCATCTGCCCGCCGCCATGGTGACCACCGAATGCCGCCGCATGGGGGGCGCCTTCGGCGGCAAGGAGAGCCAGGCGGCGCAATGGGCCTGCCTCGCGGCCCTTGCCGCTCATGTCACGCGGCGGCCCGCCAAGTGCCGCCTCGACCGCGACGAGGACATGATCATGACCGGCAAGCGGCATGATTTCCGCGTCGACTATACGGCAGGCTTCGATAAGGCGGGCCGCCTCCTCGGCGTCGATGTCGATCTCCTGTCGCGCTGCGGCTATTCGGCGGACTTGTCCAACGCCATCTGTGACCGCGCCATGTTCCACGCCGACAATGCCTATTTCTACCCTGCCGCCCGCATCGCCACCCGCCGCCTCAGGACGCATACCGTGTCCAACACGGCGTTCCGCGGCTTCGGGGGGCCGCAGGGCATGGTCTTTGCCGAGCGCATGATGGAGGCGATCGCCATCCGCGTCGGCGCCGACCCGCTCGATGTGCGCAAGATCAATCTGTACACGGACAAGCGCGGCGTTACCCCCTATGGCATGAAGGTCGAGGACAACATCGCCCTTGCGGTGATCGAGCAACTCGAGGCCTCCTCGGACTACCGCGCGCGCCGCAAGGACATTGCTGCCTTCAATGCGGCGAATGGCGTGCTCAGGAAAGGTATCTCCCTCACCCCGGTCAAGTTCGGCATCTCCTTCACCTTGACGCACCTGAACCAGGCGGGCGCGCTGGTCCACGTCTATACCGATGGTTCGGTGCACCTGAACCATGGCGGCACCGAGATGGGGCAGGGCCTCTACACCAAGGTGGCGCAGGTGGTGGCGGAGGAATTCGGCATCGATGCCTCCTGCGTCCGCATCACCGCCACGACGACGGGCAAGGTGCCCAACACCTCCGCCACCGCAGCCTCCTCCGGCGCGGATTTGAACGGCATGGCCGCCAAGCAGGCGGCGGCCACCATCAAGGCGCGCATGGTGGAATTCGCCGCGCGGCAGTGGAAGGTGCCCAAGTCGCGCATCCGCTTCGAGGACGGGCAGGTGCTGATCGGCAACCGCTCCATCGCCTTCGGCGACCTGGCGCGGCAGGCCCACATTGCCCGCATCTCGCTCTCCTCGACGGGCTATTACGCAACGCCAAAGATCAACTGGGACAGGGCGAAGGCGAAGGGCCGTCCCTTCTTCTATTTCGCCTATGGTGCAGCCTGTTCGGAGGTCACCATCGATACGCTCACCGGCGAAATGCGGGTGGACCGGGCCGACATCCTGCATGACGTGGGCCGCTCCCTCAACCCGGGCCTGGACATTGGGCAGGTGGAAGGCGGCTTCGTGCAGGGCATGGGCTGGCTCACCATGGAGGAGCTCGTCTACGACGCCCAGGGGCGGCTTCGCACCCACGCACCCTCGACCTACAAGATCCCCTGTGCCTCGGACGTGCCGGCGGACTTGCGGGTCAAGCTCTTCGAGTCCCGCGGCAACAAGGAAGATACGATCTACCGGTCCAAGGCAGTGGGTGAACCGCCGCTCATGCTGGGCATTGCCGTGTGGACGGCGGTGTTCGACGCCATCGCCAGCCTGAAGCCGGGCCGCATCCCCGCGCTCGATGCACCTGCCACACCGGAGGCTATCCTCAAGGCCGTGAAGGGCATGCGGGCATGAAGGTCTGGGGCCTGGTCGCGCGTGCGGTTAAGGCGCATGGCGCTTGCGCCATGGTGTCGGTCATCAAGGCCGAAGGCTCCGTCCCGCGCGAGGAGGGTGCGCGCATGGTGGTAACGCCCCAGGGCTTCCACGGCACCATCGGCGGCGGCACGCTGGAGTGGAAGGCGCTGGCGGAAGCGCAGCGCCTGTTGGGCAAGCCTGGCGCTGTGAAGATGCTGACGCAATCGCTGGGGCCCGATCTTGGCCAGTGCTGCGGCGGGCGGGTGACGCTCGCGATCGAGAATTTCAGCACGGCGTCGCTGGCAGTGGTCAGCGATTTCGCCGCGCGCGAAGAGCAGGGCCCCTTCACCCTCACCGGCAGGCTTGGCCCGAACGTCACCGAACGCTTCGGCGAGGCGCGGCGGAGCGTCCTGCTGTTTGGCGCAGGCCATGTTGGCCGCGCCGTGATGCTGGCGCTGGCCCCGCTGCCCTATGATGTCACCTGGGCCGATCCGCGGCCGGAGGCCTTCCCCGCCGCCATGCCGCAGAATGTGACGCCCTGTGCCGGAAACCCGCTGGAGGTGGCTGAAGCAGCGCCGCAAGGATCCTTCGCCTTCATCATGAGCCATTCACACCCGCTCGATCTTGCCATTGCCGAAGTGGCCCTGCGCAACCCCGCCATCGCCCATGTGGGCGTCATCGGCAGCGCCACCAAGCGCGCGCGGTTCACGCGGCGCCTGCGTGAGGCCGGGGTGGATGACGCGCGGATCACGGCTATGATCTGCCCCATCGGGGTCGGCGGCATCCGCTCCA
>NZ_JBIICB010000233.1:0-7008 GCF_044239095.1 Aestuariivirga sp.
CTACCTCCAACACACGCTTCGCGCCATCCTCGACGGTCATCCCAGGAACCAGATCGAGCAACTGATGCCCTGGACCTGCGATCAAGCGTCAAGCCTCGCCGCATAGGGGATCGGCGTAGCGCTTACGCCTGCTTACGCCGGCACTCTTTTCAAGAGCTCAGATTGCACTTCGCTCGATCACCGTTGTCCCGTCATCAGCGCAACCCGCCAACCGTCAGGTCATGTGGACGTGTTCAACATGAAGCAAGCATGACTGGTTGAGAGCGGCGGGCAACCAGATGAGACCAATTCCCGTTTCTCGCCGCCATGCCAGCGGCAGCAGCGGTGACAGCGGTGATGATGACGTGTCGCGGGTGGCGGGCTCGGCATCCAGCTCATCACGAAGACAAGCGGCGATCTGGAACATGCACATGCCGACGGGTTGAACCGCATTACGCTGAAATTCTTCTGGCCTCGTTTGCGTGTCTCTCTGCTATAAGTGAGCGATGATCGCTCGGTGTTCATGCCCGGCCGTGGGGCCGTGGAGCCAGGTGAAGGCGAACGAAACCGGCCTGCCGCGGGCCCTCTCCTGCATGGTGCTGAGGTGCAGGCCGCGGTCGAGCACGCCATGAAGGCGGCTGTCACACCATGAAGCGCAATCTGAAACTCGCGTTCCTGGCCTTCAGCCTGCTCATCGTGTCGGGCCTCACCTTCCTTCGCTGGTCCGATCCGGCACCTTTACGGGAATTGCGCAACACGGCCTTCGACCAGTACCAGCGGCTGGCGCCGCGGGACTATGTGCCCGTGCCGGTGCGCATCGTGGACATTGATGAGACCTCGCTGCGGGAACTCGGTCAGTGGCCCTGGCCGCGCGACCGCATGGCGGCCCTTCTGGCCCGCCTGGGTGAACTCGGTGCTGCCGCCGTGGTCTTCGACGTCCTGTTCCCGGAGCCTGACCGGCTCTCCCCGCGGAGCATTCTCCGGACTGTTCCTGGAATCGATTCCGGCCTGGTCTCCACGCTTCCTGACAACGACGATCTGTTCGCCCGGCAGATTGCGGCACATCCAACGGTTCTCAGCCTTGCAGCGGCGTCCGGCGGAAAACCCCTGCCGCCACCCAAGGGCGGCTTCGCCTTTATTGGCGAAAGCCCGATACCGGCCGTCCCGCCACTCACCGGCGCGGTGGTGCCGCTGCCGCTGCTGGCCGGGGCCGCGCAGGGCATCGGCGACACCAGCATGAATTTGCTGCAGGAAAACGCCATCGTGCGCATCATGCCGATGTTCCAGACCGACGGCGTGCAACTCGTGCCCTCGCTGACGCTGGAGGCGCTGCGTGTCGCGCAGGGCGCCACCACCTACATCATCGAAAGCACTCCGGAGCCGCCGGTGTCGGTCGTCGCGGTGAAGGTTGGTGACGTTGAGGTGCCCACCACCCGGTCGGGTGGCCTCTGGCTCTATCTGACGCCGGAGCGGCGAGACCGTTACATCTCCGCCAGCGCCGTCCTCAACGCGCCCGCACAGGACCTTGCACCGCTCATCGAGGGCCATATCGTCTTCGTCGGCACATCCGCGGCCGGTCTGTTCGATATCCGCGCCACGCCGCTCGGCCAGAATGTGCCCGGCGTCTCGCTCCATGCGCAGGCCCTCGAGCAGATGCTGACGGGCCGGTTCCTGTCCCGTCCCGACTGGGCGGATGGGCTCGAGGTCATGATGGTTGCGGCCGTTGGCCTTCTGGTCGTTGCGATGACGGCGATGGTCTCGCCATGGATGGCGATCACCGTTGGCGCCGCTGTCTCGGTGGCGTTTCTGGCCCTGTCATGGCATGCCTTCCGCACCTGGGGGTTCCTGATCGATCCGGTGGCGCCTATCCTTGCTGCTTCAGTCGTACAGTTCGCAGCCGTCGGCTTCAGGCTGCTGGTGACAGACCGGGAGCGCCGGCACATCCGCCGCGCCTTCGGCAACTATGTCTCGCCCGCGGTGCTCGCCCGCGCGGAGAGCCAGCCGGAACTCCGCCTCGGCGGCGAGGACCGGGAGATCACCATGATGTTCATGGACATCCGCGACTTCACGGCGATCAGCGAAGGCCTGCCGTCCACCTCTCTCGTCTCCTTTCTCAACACGCTTTTGACGGGCCTCAGCCGGCACATCATCGCGTCGGAAGGAACGCTGGACAAATTCATCGGCGATTCCATCATGGCGTTCTGGAATGCGCCGGTTGACGTTGACGAACACCCCGCACGCGCTGCCCGCTGCGCGTTGAAGATGCGCGAAACGCTTCGTGAGATGAATGCCTCGGGCGTTCTGGGCATCAACCGGCAGGTGGCGATCGGCATCGGCATCAACACCGGCATCGCCTGCGTGGGCGAGATCGGCGCCGAGAACCGGTTCAACTATTCGGCGGTGGGAGATTGCGTCAATACCACGGCGCGCATCGAATCGATGTGCAAGGAGCTGGGCTTCGACATCATCATCTCGGGCGCGACCGCGGGGCTGCTCCCCGGCTTTGCCATGCTGGAAGCAGGGTCCCGCAGCCTCAAGGGCAAATCCACGAAGACGCCGCTCTACCTCCTGCTCGGAGACGAGGATTTCGCCAACTCGGCTGCCTATGCGCTGATCAGGAAAACCCACGCCGGCGTCCTCGCGGCGCTGGCGGAAGGCGAGCCGCGCCGGATCGCCGAGGCGGTCGAAGCAGCGATTGCCGCCTCGGCAGCAGTCATGCCACAGCTTGAACGGCATTACGCGTTGGCCGCCTCCAGCTGAGATGAGTCTGCTTGAGTGTCAGTTGCAGTCGCGAGCAGGGCGCGCGTGTCGCGTGCTCTTCCCCTCATCTCCCGCTGAAGAAGCGGGAGAAGACATGAGCCGTTATCAGGATGCTATCTGCTTGTCTGTGCCAGAGCATGGGGCGATCAGTTGAGATCGCTGGAAAAGAATTGTGCTCCAACCATGCCGTCACCCCAGTTCGGGCTGCTTATTCCTTGTCCCCAGACAGCATGACCGTGAGCCACTGCATGGATGGCAGCTGGCGGCACACCGTCAGCACCGCGACGAGGATGGGCACGCCGATGAAGGCCCCGGTCAGGCCCCATAGCAGGCTCCACAGGAACACCATGAACATCACCGCGAACGGAGAGATTGACAGGGTCGAGCCTGTGAGGATCGGCTCGAGGTAGCTGCCGATGACGAACTGGACGGCGGTGAGGCAGACCAGCACCACAAGCGCGATCTCAAAGGACTCGAACTGGGCGAGGGCGAACAGCGTGGGCAGCACGGTTGCGACGACCGGGCCGATGAAGGGAATGTAGTTCAGCGTGAAGGCAATCGCCGCCCAGGCCGCCGGATGCTCCAGCCCGACGAGATGGGCGATGATCCAGACGATGGCGCCCGTCAGGGCGCTGGCGATGGTTCTGACCAGCATGTATCTGCGGAAATGCGCTGCCGTCTGGCGCCCTGCCGCGATGATGTCCACTCCGCCGAAGCGGCCACCCGCCGCCGTAATCCGGCGCACCAGGCTTTCGACCTCCAGCAGGCCGAGCACGGCAAAGGCGAAGACGAGCGCTGCAAAGCCCGCAAGGCCGTTGAACCGCGCCAGCGTGGTCTGCACCATGCGAACCAGCCAGGCCGTGTTGAAGGTTTCCGAAAGCTGGCCCGCGACGGCGAAGCCATGACCTTCGAGCCAGTCCGTGCCGATCTGGTAGATGGCCTGGAAGCGGGCGCCGTTGCCGATCAGCCACTGGCCCACCACGCTCATGCCCCATGCGAACAGCGTGAGGAGAGCGCCCACGCAGACGAGCGTCACGGCTACGGTGATGAGGCTCGCCACCATCCGCGGCAGCCGCGCTTCGAGGAAGACCTGGAGCGGCCAGACCACCATGACGATGAAGATGGCGAAGGCCGCCGGCGCGAAGACCGCCTCGCCCCAGGACAAGGCGCCCAGCAGCAGGATGACCGTGCTGACCAGCAGAAGGCCGCCGGTGGCGGAAAGTCCAGCCCCCGCGCCGCCGCTGCCTGGTAGATGTCCGTTCATGGAGGCGCTCCTTGGCTGCCGCGGCATCTTGGCCGGGCGCTGGCATGGGTCGCACCGTCCGGCCCGGATTTTCTAGAGCATGATCCGCGGAAGGGGGACTCCTTTTTTGGTCCTGAGCGGCTGGTGGCCGGTGACATGCGCCAGCCCCACGTTAGCTTCCCATTCACCATTCTCGGTCATTATTTGGGAAAAGCTCCTTAAGTGAGTGCAACCCATCTGTGTCCGAGAGAGTTCATCATGCGTGAAGATGCCGAGCTGAGCGGAATGGCCCAATCGCAGGCCGAGACCGAGATGCAGGTGGAGGCCGGGATGCAGGCCGGAACCGAAGTTCAGGCCGAGCCCGAGGCGCAGGTCTACGCGCGGGAGAAGCCCGACGGCGAGAGCGATCCGGCGGGTGAGGCGGGCTGGTATCTCGCGCAGGAGCGCGAGGCCAGGGGCCTCAGCCTGGACGAGGTGGGAGAGGCCTCGGGCATCCACCCCTACCACCTCGAGGCCATCGAGTTGGGCGACATGACCTGCATGCCGGAACGGCTTGAGGCGCTGGAGATGATCGGCGCCTATGCCCAGTTCCTGGGCTTTGACCCAGAGACCCTGGTCGAGCACTACGCCAGCTTCCTGCCGCCGCCGCCGCTGGCCGCCGAGCCGCGCCACCCGGCCAATCCGGCGCCGCTCAGCAGCGCCAAGATACTGGCCTTCGGCCGGCTGCCGAAGTTCCCCACCTTCAAGCTCACGAGTGTGCCAGGTGGCGCGGGCGGCCTCGTCGCCTCGCTTGCCGCCGTCATGCTGCTGTTTGCCGGCGCGGGCTATATGATGCTTCCGGCGCAGGACACGCCGCAACAGGCTGAAGAGCAGCAGGCGCAAGTCAAGCTGGCGCTCCCTGAACCCGAAGCTGATCCCATGCCGACGGCCTCGACCGGAACCGAATCGGCCGAGATCAGCGTTGGTGAAGAGCCGATGCCGGATAGCGGGCAGGCCACACGGCAATCAGGCTCGGCGGGCGACGACGACCTCGCCGGCACCGGCCTTGACGGCATTACCTCCCTCATCGAGCAGAACGTGCCGGGTACGGCAGACGATGCCAAGGCCCTCGACAGCCTGGCCGCCGCGGCCGATGTTGCAATCACCGGTCAAGGCCGCGAATTCGGCGCCGGAAACGAGGAAAGCCGCCTGACGCTCAAGGCCAATGCGCCCGTCTGGGTCAGGATCGAGGACGCACAGGGCAATGTGGTGATGACCCAGATGCTGATGAAGGGCGATACCTACCGCGTACCGAACCGTGAGGGTCTCGTCGTTATCGCGCGCGACGGCGGCCTTCTGAGCTACATCATCGATGGCAAGGAAAAGGGCATTCTCGGCACGCCGGGTGAGATCCTGGTCGGGCGCTCGCTTGACCTGACGTCCTTCAAGGGCTGACGCCGCAAAGCCTTGCGCGCCGTCGTCCAGCGTGTTGCCGAAGCCTCTGTCACGGTCGAGGGCCGCGTTACCGGCGCCATCGGCCGTGGCTTCCTGGTGCTCGTCTGCGCCATGGCGGGGGATACGGAGCGGGAGGCCGAGAAGCTGGCCCGCAAGATCGCAGCCCTTCGGGTGTTCAGGGACGATGCTGGAAAGATGAACCTGGCGCTCCCGGCCGTGGGCGGGGCGGTGCTGGCGGTGAGCCAGTTTACGCTTGCCGCGCAGGGGATGGAGAGCGGCAACCGCCCTGGCTTCTCGAAAGCCGCCCCGCCGGAACTGGGCCAGACGCTGTATGAGCATGTCTGTTTGGTTCTCCGCAGCGAGGGGCTTCACGTCGAAACCGGCGTGTTCGGCGCGGACATGAAGGTCGCGCTGGTGAATGACGGGCCGGTGACCATCCTGTTCGACACTGACATGCGCGGCTGAAAGGCTTCCAACCTGGTTGGCCTTCCGCTAGAAGCCCCGGCCATGTCTACCATTCCGCATGAAAAACTCGACCGCATCATCCAGCGCTTCGCCACCGTCGAACACGACATGTCGGCGGGTGCGGTGGCGGGCGATGCCTTCGTGAAGCTCTCCAAGGAATATGCCGAGCTCGAGCCCACGGCGCGGAAGGCGCGCGAGCTGCGCAAGGCCTATGACGAGCGCCGCGACATTGAGGACATGGTGAAGGCCGGGGGCGAGCTGGCCGAGATGGCGGAGGCCGAGCGACCCGGTCTCGAGCAGCGGATCGAAACAATGGAGCAGGAGGTGCGCATCCTGCTGCTGCCCAAGGACTCGGCCGACGACAAGAATGTCATCCTCGAGGTGCGCGCCGGAACGGGCGGTGATGAGGCGGCGATCTTCGCGGGCGATCTCTTCCGCATGTACCAGCGCTATGCGGCGTCGAAGGGCTGGCGGGTTGAAGTGATCTCGGCCAGCGAGGGCGAGCATGGCGGCTACAAGGAAGTGATCGCCAACATCTATGGCGCAGGCGCCTTCGCGCATCTGAAATTCGAATCGGGTGTGCACCGCGTGCAGCGCGTGCCGGCCACTGAAACCCAAGGCCGCATCCACACCTCCGCCGCCACGGTGGCCGTGTTGCCCGAGGCGGAAGAGGTTGACATCAAGATCGAGGACAAAGATCTCCGGATCGACGTCTACCGCTCCTCAGGCCCCGGCGGGCAGTCTGTGAACACCACCGATTCGGCGGTGCGCATCACCCATTTGCCGACCGGCCTCGCTGTTGCCCAGCAGACGGAAAAGTCGCAGCTCAAGAACAAGAACGCCGCCATGAAGCTGCTGCGCGCCAGGCTCTATGAAATGGAGCGCCAGAGGATCGATTCCGAGCGCTCCGCCACGCGCAAGGACCAGGTGGGGTCTGGCGACCGGTCCGAGCGCATCCGGACCTACAACTTCCCGCAAGGACGCTGCACCGACCACCGCATCAACCTGACGCTCTACAAGCTCGACCAGATCATCGAGGGCCCAGCCCTCGAAGAGATGGTTCAGGCGCTGATGACAAATCACCAGGCCGAGCTCCTGGCCGAGCAGGACAATGCCGCCTGACGGTG
>NZ_JBIICB010000021.1:0-27442 GCF_044239095.1 Aestuariivirga sp.
ACCCGCTCGACGCCCAGGCCCTGGCCGCAATCGCGCAGATTTCGGTGCGCCAGATGGAGCGGCTCTTCGCAGAGAAGCTCCACGAGCGCCCCATGGGCTTCTACCTCAAGCTGAGGCTCGAGAAGGCCGAGCGCCTCATCACCTATTCCACCATGAGCATGCGGGAGATCGCGGTCGCCTGCGGTTTTTCCTCGCTCCCGCTGTTCTCGCGCAGCTTCAGGGCCCGTTACGGCAGGCCACCCTCAAGGCTGAGGGCTTAGCGCGCATTCCGACCAGATGGAATCACCTGGTTGATTGAAAAGAACGCACGCAAGATCAATGGTTTGAGCGCGATCTTGGCGCAAAAGTGGTTTCCACTCTTGCGGATCATGCTTCAGACACCGAGGTCCGGCGCGCGCACGATGGCGCAGCCGTTGATCAGCCAGCTTCCGTCCGGCTGGCGCTCCATGGTGTAGATGGCCTCATAGGTGAGGCCGTCCGGTCCGACCACCGTCACGCGCTGGACAGGCCGGCCGGAGGCCGAGAAGCCTGCCTCGCCGAACTTGAAGGATTGTGGCCGGTACACCGGCTGGTAGCCCTGGCGCACCATGTTCATGAACAGGTCCGGGTCGGGGAAGATCTGGCGGATCATGGGTGCTGCATAGCTGTAGGCGCGCGAGCCGTTCTCCGCCCGGAAGGCCTCGATCTGGCCGGTGATCACATCCCTGAACGCGGCCTTGTCTCCGTCCGACAGCGTCTCCGCCTGCGCGGACGCGCTCCACAGCATGAGGGCAGCGAGAACACCGATGATAAAGCGCATTGCCACCTCCTTCTGTGCTGATGACCAGAGAGATACGCCGCGGTTGGGCCGCCGGTTTGCTGTGTGCGCTGCAACAAACTGAGTTGTAACGGAAATTTCTGCCCCCGCGACGCAGGGTCACCCTTGACGATGACGGAATCGCGGTTGAGTATGCGCCCCGGCAATCAGAGAATTTTCCGCCCGGATCAGCGCCGGTCACCTGCCGGTGGCAGCGGTTCCGTCAGCGGGAAGCCAAATTGGGAGGACCCTATGCCTGCAATTTCGATGAAAGTGAACGGCCAGTCCGTGTGTGGCGATGTCGAAGGCCGCACCCTGCTGGTCGAGTTCATCCGCGACAAGCTCGGCCTGACCGGCACGCACGTCGGCTGCGATACCAGCCAGTGCGGCGCCTGCGTCGTCCACGTGGACGGCAAGGCGGTCAAGGCCTGCACCGCGCTCGCCATCGCCCATGACGGGGCGGAGGTGACGACCATCGAAGGTCTCGCCGCCAACGGCAAGCTGCACCCGATGCAGGAGGCCTTCCGCGAGCATCACGGGCTTCAGTGCGGTTTCTGCACGCCGGGCATGATCATGGCTTCGGTCGATATCGTGAACCGCCTGGGCAAGAACCTCGATGAGGACACGATCCGCCACGAGCTCGAAGGCAACATCTGCCGTTGCACGGGCTATCAGAACATCGTCGCCGCCGTTAAGGCCGGCGCGGCCAATATGTGATTTTGGGGAGAGCGATACATGGATAACGGAACCGGAATCGGCGCCCGCGTGAAGCGCAAGGAAGACCAGCGCTTCATCACTGGTAAGGGCAACTACACCGACGACATCAACCTGCCGAAGCAGACCTACGCCTATTTCGTGCGCAGCCCCCATGCCCATGCGGCCATCAAGACGATCGACACCTCCAAGGCCAAGAAGATGCCGGGCGTTGTCGGCGTTTTCACCGGTGACGACGTCGCCGAGGACAAGATCGGCGGCCTGATCTGCGGCTGGATGATCCATTCCAAGGACGGCTCGCCCATGAAGGCGGGTCCGCACCCGATTCTCGCCCAGGGCAAGGTGCGCTATGTGGGTGACCACGTCGCCGTGGTCGTGGCCGAAACCAAGGACCTCGCCAAGGCGGCTGCCGCCGCGGTTGAAGTCTCCTATGACGTGCTGCCGCATGTCGTCGACGTGGCTGATGCCATGGGCCACAAGGCCCAGGTGCACGAGGTCGCTTCCGACAACCGGGTGTTCAACTGGTCGATCGGCGATGAAGCCGCGACCGATGCCGCCTTCAAGCGCGCCGCGCACGTCACCAAGATCGACCTCGTCAACAACCGCCTGATCCCCAATGCCATGGAGCCGCGTGCGGCCATTGGCTACTACGACACAGGCATGGATCACTACACGCTCTACACCACGAGCCAGAACCCGCATGTGGCGCGTCTCGTGATCTCGGCCTTCCACGGCCTGGCGCCGGAGCACAAGCTTCGTGTCATCGCGCCCGACGTGGGCGGCGGCTTCGGCTCCAAGATCTTCATCTATGCCGAGGAAGTGGTCTGCGTCTGGGCCTCGAAGCGCATCGGCGGCCGCCCCATCAAGTGGACGGCGGAACGCACCGAAAGCTTCCTTGCCGACGCGCATGGCCGTGACCACGTCACCCATGCCGAGCTGGCGACCGATGCCGATGGCAAGATGATCGGCTTCAAGGTCCACACCAAGGCGGCGATGGGTGCCTATCTCTCCACCTTCTCGTCCTGCGTGCCGACCTATCTCTATGCCACGCTGCTCTCGGGCCAGTACAACATCCCGGCGATCTATGCCGAGGTGGATGCGATCTACACCAACACCGCACCGGTTGACGCCTATCGTGGTGCGGGCCGTCCGGAAGCAACCTATGTGGTGGAGCGTATCGTCGAGACCGCGGCGCGTGAACTGAAGATGGATCCGGCGGAGTTCCGCCGGAAGAACTTCGTCACCGCCTTCCCGCACCAGACGCCCGTCATCATGTGCTATGACGCGGGCGACTATTCGGCGGCCCTCGACAAGGCGCTGGACATCGCGGACGCCAAGGGCTTCGCGGCCCGCAAGGCGGATGCGGCCAGACACGGCAAGCTGCGTGGCTTGGGCTACTCGGCTTACATCGAAGCCTGCGGCATCGCCCCCTCGGCGGCCATCGGCTCGCTCGGTGCCGGTGTGGGCCTCTGGGAATCGGCTGAAGTGCGCGTCAACCCTGTTGGCACGGTGGAGGTTCTTACGGGTTCCCACAGCCACGGCCAGGGCCATGAGACGACCTTCGCGCAGCTCGTGTCCGACCGCCTCGGCGTTGACATCAACAACGTGGCCATCGTCCATGGCGACACCGACAAGGTGCAGTTCGGCATGGGCACCTACGGCTCGCGCTCCGGCGCTGTCGGCATGACCGCCATCTCCAAGGCCCTCGACAAGATCGAGGCCAAGGCGAAGCGCGTTGCCGCCGCGGTGATGGAAGCCTCGGTGGACGACATCGAGTTCAAGAACGGCACCTTCTCGGTCAAGGGCACCGACAAGAAGATGGCCTTCGGTGAGGTGGCGCTGTCGGCCTATGTGGCCCACAAGTTCAACTCCGCGGAGATCGAGCCGGGCCTCAAGGAATCGGCCTTCCACGATCCGTCGAACTTCGTGTTCCCGGCGGGCGTGCACATCTGCGAAGTGGAGATCGATCCTGACACCGGCATCACCGAGGTCGTGAGCTACACGGCGGTGGATGACTTCGGCAACATCATCAACCCGATGATCGTCGAAGGCCAGGTCCATGGCGGCATCGTGCAGGGCATCGGTCAGGCGCTGGCCGAAGGCTGCGTCTATGATAAGGAGTCGGGCCAGCTTCTGACCGGTTCCTACATGGACTACCAGATGCCGCGCGCGGCCAACGTGCCGTCCTTCAAGCTGGGCTTCACCTGCACCCCGTGCCCGAGCAACCCGCTCGGCATGAAGGGCTGCGGCGAGGCCGGCGCCATCGCCTCTCCCGCCGCCGTGATGAACGCGGTGACGGATGCGCTGGGTGTGAAGGACGTCGCCATGCCGGCAACGCCGCACACCGTGTGGAAGACATTGCAGCCCATGAAGAAGGCTGCCGAATAAGGCGGGAGGACCCAAGATATGGAAAACTTCAACTACCATCGCCCCGCCTCGGTTGCGGATGCCGTGAACGCCATGAAGTCGGCGTCTGACGGCAAATACCTCTCGGGCGGCATGACGCTGATCCCGACGATGAAGCAGGGCCTCGCGTCGCCCTCCGATATCGTCGACTTGGGCGGCCTCAAGAACAGCGGCATCACGGTGGGCGCCACCGTGGTGATCAAGGCTGGCACCACCCACGCGGACGTGGCGGGCAGTGCCGAGCTCAAGAAGGCCATTCCCGGCCTCGCAGCGCTCGCCAGCGGCATCGGTGACCCCCACGTGCGCCACAGGGGCACGATTGGCGGCTCCGTCGCCAACAATGACCCGGCGGCGGACTACCCTTCCGCTTGCATGGGCCTGGGCGCCACCATCCACACGTCGTCCCGCAAGATCGCCGCCGATGACTTCTTCACCGGCATGTTCTCGACAGCGCTCGAGGATGGCGAGGTGGTGACGGCCATCGAGTTCCCGATCCCGAAGAAGTCCGGCTACGCCAAGTTCCCGAACCCGGCCTCGCTCTATGCCATGGTCGGCGTCTTCGCGGCGCAAGGCTCTGACGGCGCTGCCCGCGTGGCGGTGACGGGTGCGGGGGCCGGCGTGTTCCGGGTTCCCGCCATGGAAGCAGCCCTGTCGAAGGACTTCTCCGCTGCGGCCCTGAACGGCATCTCGGTGCCGTCGAAGGACCTCAACAGCGATCTCCACGCTTCCGCCGAATACCGTGCGCATTTGATCACGGTCATGGCGAAGCGGGCCGTGGAGAAGGCGACGTAAGATCGACGACTTGCGAGTAGGGGCCCGCGAGTTCAATCGCGGGCCTTTGTTTTTTGGGGGGCCACCCCTCCTGTCCGTCATCCCGGCTTTCGCGGGGATGACGGGAAAACCGAGGAGTGACGAATGACCAAGACCATACCGGCCACCATCGACGAAACGGTGAAGCTTCTCCGCTCCACCGGCTATATCGCGGGCCGTGACCTCGCCACCGTCGCCTTCCTGGCGCTGCGCATGGGCCGCCCTCTGTTCCTCGAGGGGGAAGCCGGTGTGGGCAAGACAG
Source organism: Aestuariivirga sp. (assembly GCF_044239095.1). GTDB lineage: Bacteria > Pseudomonadota > Alphaproteobacteria > Rhizobiales > Aestuariivirgaceae > Aestuariivirga. Next base: position 4,989 of record NZ_JBIICB010000021.1, read on the forward strand.
AGATCGCCAAGGTGCTGGCGGAGACGCTGGGCCGCAAGCTGATCCGCCTCCAGTGCTACGAGGGCCTGGACATCAACTCCGCCGTCTATGAGTGGAACTATTCCGCCCAGATGATCGAGATCCGCCTCGCGGAAGCCTCGGGCGAACTCGACCGGCAGCGGCTGGGGCAGGACATCTTCGCCGAAAAGTTCCTCATCAAGCGCGCGCTGCTGCAGGCGCTCGAAGCGCCGAAGGGCCAGGCCCCGGTGCTGCTCATCGACGAGTTGGACCGCACGGACGAGGCCTTCGAGGCCTTCCTGCTGGAAGTACTCTCGGACTTCCAGATCACCATCCCCGAACTCGGCACCATCAAGGCCGAGGAGCCGCCCATCGTCATCATCACCTCCAACCGCACCCGCGAGGTGCATGACGCGCTGAAGCGCCGCTGCCTCTACCACTGGGTGGGCTACCCCGATGCCAAGCGCGAGCTCGAGATCGTCAAGGCGCGCCGCCCCAAGGCGTCCGACGCGCTGGCCAAGGAAGTCGTGCTCTTCGTCCAGTCGCTGCGCGGCGGCGATCTCTACAAGGCCCCCGGTGTGGCCGAAACGCTGGACTGGGTGACCGCACTTCATGAGCTCGATGCCATGTCGCTCGACCCGCAGATGGTGAACGACACGCTGGGCGTGCTCTTGAAGTATCAGGACGACATCAGCCGCATGCAGGGCACGGAGGCCAAGCGCATCCTCGACCAGATCAAGGATGAAATCCGCACCATGTCGCATACATAAGCATGGTGCAGAACCCGTTCTCCAGCCCCGCCAACCAGAACCAGCGCCCGCTCGCGGGCAGGCTGGCGGAGAACGTCATGCATTTCGCCCGCGTGCTGCGCGAGGCGGGAATTCCGGTGGGCCCCGGCGCCGTCATCGACGCGCTCGATGCCGCCATGTCCGGCTCGCTCCGCACGCGAGATGATTTCTACTGGACGCTCCACGCCGTCTTCGTGAAGCGCCGCGACCAGCGCGAGGTCTTCGACCAGGCCTTTCACGTCTTCTGGAAGAAGCCCAAGATGCTGGAGCAGCTGATGCAGCTGTTCTTCCACCAGATATCCCGCAGTGCACCCGAACAGGCGAAGAAGGCGGGCTTCCGCCGCCTTGCGGAGGCGATGTTCGACAAGCACGAATCCCAGAGCCAGAGCCGCGAGAAGAAGGAGGATCTGGAGGTCGACGCCACCTTCACGGCGTCTGCCGACGAGGTGCTCCGCCGCAAGGATTTCGAGCAGATGACGGTGGCCGAACAGGCCCAGGCCCGCCATGCCATCGCCCGCCTCCGCATGCACCGGACCGAGATCATGACCAGGCGCTGGCAGCGCTCGGGTCCGGGCCCGGCGATTGACATGCGCCGCACCATCAAGGGCTCGATGCGCGCTGGCGGCCATTTCATCGATCTCGAACGCCGCGAGAAGCAATGGCACGAGCCGCCGCTCGTTGTGCTGTGTGACATCTCCGGTTCATGTTCCAACTATTCGCGCATGTTCCTGCACTTCCTCCACGCGCTCACCAATGACCGGGACCGCGTGAGCGTTTTTCTGTTCGGCACGAGGCTCACCAACGTCACGCGGGAGTTGAAGCGCCGCGACATCGACGAGGCGATGGCCAAGGTTTCGGGCGCCGTCCAGGACTGGTCCGGCGGCACGCGCATCGGAACGTCGCTGAAGGAGTTCAATTACAAATGGGCGAGGCGCGTCCTCACGCAGGGTGCCCATGTGCTGATCATGACGGACGGCCTCGACCGCGAAGGCATCGACACGCTCGAACATGAGATGCAGCGCCTGCGCCGCCAGACCAAGCGCATCACCTGGCTCAACCCGCTTCTCCGTTACGAGGGCTTCGAGGCCCTGGCCGGCGGCATCAAGGCGATGATGCCCCATGTCGACGAGTTCCGCCCCGTGCATTCACTCGACAGCCTCCGCGATCTGGCCACTGCACTTGCCGGTGCCCCAGGTGCGGAGCATGATCCGCGCAAGTGGATGAAGCGGGGGCTGCACTGATGCCCACGCATTTTTTTCCCTTCTCCGGTTGCGCAGCAATGGGAGAAGGTGCCCGAAGGGCGGATGAGGGCCTCTCTCCGCGGGTGTTGCCTGTTGACAGAGCCCTCATCCGGCCTGCCGGCCACCTTCTCCCATCCTTCGGACGGGAGAAGGGACTCGTTGGCAGGTTTCCCTTCTCCCGTTGCGCAGCAATGGGAGAAGGTGCCCGAAGGGCGGATGAGGGCCTCTCTCCGCGGGTCCTGCCGGTTGACAGAGCCCTCATCCGGCCTGCCGGCCCCCTTCTCCCATCGCGTCGCGACGGGAGAAGGGGATAACTAGGAAAGGACAAACACCATGGCCGCATCCGATCACACCATTCTCCAACAGGCTGCCGACTGGCTGAAATCCGGCCGCAAGGTGGCCATTGCCACGGTGGTCGAGACCTGGGGCTCGGCCCCGCAGCCCATCGGCAGCCAGCTCGTCATTGACGAGGAGGGGAACTTCATCGGTTCCGTCTCGGGCGGCTGCGTCGAGGGCGCGGTCGTGACAGAAGCCATCGATATCATCGCGTCCGGCACGCCCAAGCTCCTGCAGTTCGGCGTGGCGGATGAGACGGCGTGGAGAGTTGGCCTCGCCTGCGGCGGCCGCATCGGCGTCTATGTGGAGCCCATCCAGTGAAGCGCGAGAGCCTCGAACAGCTGCTGGCCGCGCGTGCCAACCGGCAGGCAGTGGCGCTCATCACCGACCTCGCAAGCGGCGCGCAACGCATCGTGCCGCGTGGCGACGCCGCGAATGACCCGCTGGCGGAAAAGCTCGACGAGGCCTTCCGCTTCGACCAGTCGGGCAGCCACGAGGGCCAGTTCATCAACATCCACAATCCGCCGCTGCGATTGGTCATCATCGGCGCGGTGCACATCGCGCAAAGCGTCATCCCGATCGCGCAACAACTGGGCTATGACGTGACCGTGATCGACCCGCGCGGCGCCTTCGCCACGGGTGCGCGCTTCCCCGGCATCCAGCTCCATGCCGAATGGCCAGACGAGGTGATCCCGAGGATCGGCCTCGACCCGCGCACCGCGCTGATCGCCCTCACCCATGATCCCAAGATCGATGATCCGTCTCTCGATCTCGCGCTCAGGTCCGAAGCGTTCTACATCGGCGCGCTGGGTTCCAAGAAGACTCAAGGCTCGCGCGCCCAGCGCCTGAAGGATGCGGGGTTCCCGGATGAACAGCTCGCCCGTATCCACGGGCCCATCGGCCTCAACATTGGCGCCAAGGGCGCGCCAGAGATCGCCGTCTCGATCATGGCAGAGATGACGCGCGCGCTGCGGCTGGGTGCCTGACATGGTCTTCGGTGAACTGCCGCTGGCTCAGGCCGAAGGCGCGATCCTCGCGCATTCGGTGAAGCATGCGGGCGGCATGTTCAAGAAGGGCCGCACCCTCACCGCGGATGACATCGCGCTGCTCAAGGCCTCCGGCGCCGCCACGGTTTTTGCCGCCAAGCTCTCCGCTGATGATGTGCCGGAGGATGAGGCTGCCGCCGCAGTGGCATGCATCGTGGGGGCTGGCGGCACGGTGGCGCAAGCACCCTTCACCGGCCGCGCCAATCTCCATGCCACCACCCATGGCCTGGCCGTCGTCGACACGGAGCGCGTTCGCGCGCTCAACCGCCTGCATGAGAGCCTGACGCTCGCCACCGTTCAGCCCTTCGCCATCGTGGAGGAGCGTGAGATGGTGGCGACCGTGAAGGTCATCCCCTTCGCCGTGCCGCGTCTTGTGCTGGAGAAGGCCCTCACCATCATCGGCAGCGAGCCGCTCATCCGCGTGGCGGCTTTCCGCAACAAGCGCGCTGGCCTCGTCATCACGCGGCTGCCGCAGACCAAGCCGTCGATCATCGCCAAGTCGGAAGATTCGATGCGTGAGCGGATCACGGCACTTGGCGGCACGCTCTCCGCCGTGCGCGTTGTGGCGCATGAGATTGCCGGGGTGACGGCCGCCATCAAGGCCCTCCGTGCGGAGGCGTGTGATCCCATCCTGGTTTTCGGTGCGTCCGCCATCGTCGACCGGGGCGACATTATCCCCATGGCTGTTGCCGCTGCGGGCGGAGAGGTCATTCACCTCGGCATGCCCGTTGATCCGGGCAACCTCATGATGTTCGGCGCGATTGGCGACGTGCCGGTGATCGGCGTTCCCTCCTGCGCGCGCTCGCCCAAGCTCAACGGCTTCGACTGGGTGCTCGCGCGCGTCATGGCGGATTTGAAGGTCAGCGCCGGGGACATCATGGACATGGGGGCAGGGGGGCTGCTGGCGGAAATCCCCACGCGGCCCGCCCCGCGTGAGGGAAAACCCAAGCCGCAGCGCGCGCCGCGCGTGGCGGCCGTCGTGCTGGCGGCCGGGCAGTCCTCCCGCTTCGGGGCAAACAAGCTTCTGGCAGACATGGGTGGCCAGCCGATGATCCGCCGCAGCGTCTCCGCCGTCCGGCAGGCGGCGGATGTGACCGTCGTGGTCACGGGCCGTGATGCAGGTTCGATCGAGGCAGCACTCGAAGGCCTTGCTGTGCGCTTCGTGCACAATGCAGATTTCGCGGCAGGGCTTTCGACATCGCTCCGCGCCGGTGTGGACGCGCTCTCACCCGATACCGACGCGGCGGTGATCGCGCTGGGCGACATGCCGCTTGTCTCGGCAGAGGTGGTGAGGAGGCTGATCGCCGCCTATAGCCCAGCGGAGCACCGCTCCATCTGCGTGCCCGTGTTCCGGGGCGAGCGTGGCAACCCCGTGCTCTGGGGCCGCCAGCATTTCGAGGCGCTGAAAGCCATGAGCGGCGACAAGGGCGCCCGCATGCTGCTCGACCAGCTCACGGATGAAATCGTTGAGATTGACATGCCGGATGACGCTGTGCTGCGCGATGCGGATACGCCGGAGGCGCTGGCGAAGATGAGGAAGTCCTAGAACCCCACAGTATTCCTCTCCCCCTCCGGGGGAGAGGGCAGGGTGAGGGGGTGTGTCCGCGAGTCATCCATGCGACCGCTGTATGCTGACGAGGCTGAGCGTGTCTTTAATCGCCGGTACGTGCTGACGCACCCCCTCACCCCTCCCTCTCCCCCGAAGGGGGCGAGGGGGAGAGTCCTCCCTCAAATCAACCCATTCGACCTGAAGCTGACATGGCCCTGGCGGCCCACGATGACGTGGTCATGCACCGTGATGCCCAGCCGCTGGCCGGCATCGACGATCTTCTTCGTCATCTCGATATCGGCGAGCGAGGGCGTTGGATCGCCCGAGGGGTGATTGTGCACCAGAACGATCGCCGAAGCGGCAAGCTCCAGCGCCCGTTTCACCACCTCGCGGGTATAGACCGGCGTGTGGTCCACCGTTCCCTCCTGCTGCACTTCATCCGCGATCAGCTGGTTCTTCTTGTCGAGGAACAGGATGCGGAACTGCTCGGTGTCGCTGAAGGCCATGGCGGCACGCACATAGTCGAGGATGGCGTTCCAGGTGTTAAGCACCGGACGCTTCAACACCTGTCCCTTGAGCAGCCGCATCGAGGCCGCATGCACGATCTTGATTTCGGTCGCCACCGCCTCGCCCACGCCCTTGACCTCCATGAGGCGCTCAGGCTCAGCGCTCAGCACCTCCGCGAAGGTGCCGAAGCGGGCGAGGAGCTGCTTGGCCAGAGGCTTCGTGTCGCCCCGCTTGATGGCGCGGAACAGCACCATCTCGAGCAGTTCGTAGTCCGGTATGGCATCCGGGCCTGCTTCGCGGAACCGCTCCTTCAGCCGCTCGCGATGGCCGAGGAAGTGCGGCAGCGGCTTGTTGCCTGCATCCTCGAACCCGGCCATCGGTTCACGCCTGGTAGGGCGGGTGGTGCAGGCCCTTGGGCGACAGGGTGAAGATCTCGACGCCCGTCTCGGTCACGCCCACCGTATGCTCGAACTGGGCGGACAGCGACCGGTCACGCGTCACCGCGGTCCAGCCGTCGCCGAGGATCTTCACATGCGGGCGCCCGAGATTGATCATCGGCTCGATGGTGAAGAACATGCCGGGCTTCAGCTCCACGCCCTCGCCCTTGCGCCCGTAATGCAGCACGTTGGGCTGGTCATGGAACACCTGCCCCAGTCCATGGCCGCAGAAGTCGCGCACCACGGAGCAGCGCTCGCCCTCGGCATGGCTCTGGATGGCGAAGCCGATGTCGCCGAGGTGAGCGCCGGGTTTCACAACCTCAATCCCGCGCATCAGGCATTCATAGGTCACCTCGACGAGGCGCTCCGCCTTCCGGTTCACCTCGCCCACATTGTACATGCGGCTCGAATCGCCATGCCAGCCATCGACGATCAGGGTCACGTCGATGTTGACGATGTCGCCCTCGCGCAGCGGCTTCTCATTCGGAATGCCGTGGCAGACCACATGGTTGATGGAGGTGCAGATCGACTTCGGATAGCCCCGGTAATTATAGGGTGCTGGCACCGCGCCATGGCTGCGCGCGAATTCGACGATGACCTGGTCGAGCTCGTCCGTCGTCACACCCGGCTTCACCAGCGGCACCAGCAGGTCCAGGGCCTCGGCGGTCAGCCGGCCTGCCTTGCGCATGCCCTCGAAATCCTCAGGCCCATGCAGCTTGATGCGGCTCGATCGGGGAGAGTCAGTCTCGTCGGCGGAGGCGTAGGTCATGGGTGCCTTTATCCGGAAGCCGCATCGTCCGGATTCCGTGTCTGTTGTTCGGTGCAAGTCTACAGGATCGGGATAAAGCCTCAACGGCTTTGAGGCCCGCCCGCTGCCGCAAATAGTGGCTGGGACCCCGTGCCGCAAGGCAAAAACCTGCGATTGACAGGCGGCCCCCGGGGCTGGCAACTGCCGCCCGAACCGGGCTCCGACACATGACAGAACCGCAACCGACCGCCGCCGTCCTCCTGATCGGCGATGAAATCCTCTCTGGCCGAACCAAGGACAAGAATCTTGGCTTCCTCGCCGATTACCTAACGGCAATCGGTATCGACCTCAAGGAGGCGCGCGTCGTTTCCGACCAGGAGGAGGAGATCGTGAATGCGGTGAACGCGCTTCGCCACCGCTACACCTATGTCTTCACGACGGGCGGGATCGGGCCCACCCATGACGACATCACGGCTGATGCCGTGGCCCGTGCCTTCGGCGTGCCGACCAGCCATGATCCGAAGGCCGTGGAGATCCTTCTCGCCTATTTCCGGGAGATGGGGCGCGAGCCCAACGAGGCCCGCATGCGCATGGCCCGCGTTCCGGAAGGCGCGAGCCTGATCGACAATCCGGTGTCGAAGGCGCCGGGCTTCCAGATCGGCAATGTGTTCGTCATGGCGGGCGTGCCCAAGATCATGAACGCCATGATGGACGATGTGGCCAAGCGGCTCACCCGCGGCGTGCCCATGCAGTCACGCCAGGTGGAGTTCCGCGGCGGGGAGGGGGATGCGGCAAAGCCCCTGGGCGAGATCCAGAAGGCCTTCCCGTCCGTCGTCATCGGCTCCTATCCATTTCAGGCGCCGGATGGCTTTGCCACCAACCTGGTGCTCCGCTCGCGTGACGTGGAGGCCCTCGGGCAGGCCTACGCTGCGGTCTGCCGCATGGCGCAGGAGATGACGGAGCAGGGAAAGGCCCGCGGCTGGGCGTGAGTGATTGCACGGCGGCGATGCAGGGGGCATAACGTCCCGATTGCGGAGAGAAAGCGTCATGGACGAGAAGTGGCAGAAGAGTTTTCCTGTGTCCTGGGACCAGTTTCACCGGGATGCGCGCGCGCTGGCCTGGCGGCTCTCCGCGGCGGGCCCGTTCAGTGCTGTGGTGGCCGTCACGCGAGGCGGGCTGGTTCCGGCGGCCATCGTCGCCCGCGAGCTCGGCATAAGGGTGGTCGAAACCGTCTGTGTTGCCTCCTACGAGTATGACAAGCAGGGCGAGATCCAGGTCCTGAAGGGCATCGGCGAGGCTGTCGCCGGTGGCGAGGGAGGTGCTGGCGTGCTCATCGTCGACGACCTGGTGGATACCGGCGCCACGGCGCGTGTCGTGCGTGAGATGTTGCCCAAGGCGCATTTCGCCACCGTCTATGCCAAGCCGGCGGGCCGGCCGCTGGTCGACACCTTCATCACCGAGGTGAGCCAGGACACATGGATCTACCTCCCCTGGGACATGCACCTGACCTTCGCACCGCCGATCCGCGACAAGGCAACGGCATGATCGGGTAATGGAGACCGCCTCGCCAGAGGGCATTCTCCTGCTTCTCGTCCTGTTCCAGGTCAAGCACGCGCTGGCAGACGGCCCGCTGCAGACGGTCCGCATGGTGCGGGAGAAGGGCGTCTACGGCAAGGCCGGCGGCTTCTACCATGCCGGCATCCATGGCGCGGGAAGCCTCGTGGCGCTGCTCATCTTTGGCCTTGCCGCGCTGCCCGCCCTGCTGCTGGCGTTGGCCGATACGGTGATCCACTATCACATCGACTTCATCAAGCAATTGATCGTGCAGCACCGCGGCTGGACGCAGGACAAGCCCGTCTTCTGGTGGGCGCTGATGGCCGACCAGCTGATGCATCAGCTGACCTATCTGCTGCTCGCCTACGCCGTGATACGATTTGTCAGTTAGGAGACTTTCCCCGTGCAACCGCTTGACGCCATCCTGAACGACGCCATGGACTCTTTCGCCGCCAAGCGCCCGGCGAGCCGTGCCCTGCATGAGCGCGCGTCCTCCGTCATGCCCGGCGGCAACACCCGCACCGTGCTCTTCACCGCACCTTTCCCGATCCGCGTGGCCAAGGGCGAGGGCGCCAGCCTGACCGATGTCGACGGCTACAGCTACCTCGACCTGCTCGGCGAGTATTCGGCCGGACTCTACGGCCACTCGCATCCGCGCATTCTCGCGGCGGCGCAAGCCGCGCTGGAGATGGGCCTCAACTTCGGCGGCCATCACGCGGGCGAGGTGAGCCTCGCCGAGGTGGTGACGCGGCGCTTCAACCTCGATCTGGTGCGCTTCACCAACTCCGGCACCGAGGCCAACATGATGGCGCTGTCCGCTGCGCGCTGCTTCACCGGGCGCCAGAAGATCATGCCCATGCAGGGCGGCTATCACGGCGGCACGCTGTATTTCAGCCACGGCGCCTCGCCGGTGAATGCACCCTTTGACTGCGTGCTGGGCGAATATAACGATATCGACACCACCAGGCGGCTCATCGCGGACAACGCCGCAGGGCTCGCCGCGGTGATCCTCGAGCCCATGCTCGGTGGCGGCGGCTGCATCCCGGCGAGCTCCGCCTTCCTCGCCATGCTGCGCGCTGAGACAGCCGCACACGGCATCGTGCTGATCTTCGACGAGGTGATGACCTCGCGCCTTCACCCCGGCGGGCTCTCCGCAAGCCTCGGCATCGAGCCAGACCTGAAGACGCTCGGCAAATATGTGGGCGGCGGCATGAGCTTCGGCGCCTTCGGCGGCAGGCGGGAGATCATGTCGCTGTTCGATCCCACCCGGCCAGATGCGCTGCCCCATGCCGGCACCTTCAACAACAACACGCTGACCATGACAGTCGGCAACGCCGCCATGACGGAAATCTACACGCCCGATGCCTGCATCGCGCTCAATGCCAGGGGCGATAAGCTGCGCGAGGCGCTCAACGACCTCTTCATGCGCTACCAGGTCCGCATGAAGGCCACGGGCCAGGGCTCGATGCTCGCCATCCATCCCATGGCCGGCGGCATCGCTTCGCCCCATGACCTCGAGAAGACCGACAAGCGCCTCCGCCAGCTCCTCTTCCTCGATCTGCTGGAGCAGGGCATCTACATCGCCGAACGGGGCTTCATGGCGCTTTCCCTGATGGTGACGGACGCGGATTGCGCCCGCGTGGTCAAGGCGGTCGAGTCCCACATCACCGCCCGCCGCGACCTGCTGGTTTAGCGTGCTTTCCTTAAGGGCAGATCCGGCAAAGCCGGAACGCCATCTGGCGAAACATGATCGTGGCGGGGCATAGCCAAATTGGCTGTTTTGTGATATTGAATCTTCATTCAATATGAAGATGCAGGAGGTCACCCGTGCTCCACCGCGCCCATAACCGTTTCGATGCCCAGGAACTCTGGCAGCAGGACCACGACCATTTCCTGCATCCCTTCACGCATTTCGACAGCTTCCGGAAGGACGGGTCCCTCGTGCTGGTGGAGGGTGAGGGCTGCTATGTGACGGATGCCCACGGCAAGCGTTACTTCGACGGCATCGGCGGCATGTGGTGCGTCAATGCGGGCTATGGCCGGAAGGAAATCGCCGAGGCGATGGCGGAGCAGGCGCTGCAGCTCTGCTACACCACAACCTTCGTGGACGTGACCAATGCGCCCGCGGCCCGGCTGGCGGCGAAGCTCGCCGCACTGGCGCCGGGCGATCTCAACCACGTGACCTATGCCACCTCGGGCTCCTGCGCGGTTGATACCGCCATCCGCCTTGCCCATTACTGCCAGGCGCGGCGCGGCGAGAAGAACCGGCGCTATGTGATCTCGCGCAAGAATTCCTATCACGGCTCCACCTACCTCGGCATGACGGTGGGCCTGCGCGACGGCGACCAGTCGGAGCAGTTCCGCTACATCCCCGATCTCGTGCACCATCTCTCCGCCCCCTATCCCTACCGCCGGCCGGAGGGCATGAGCCTCGAGGCCTTCAGCGATTTCCTCGTTGATGAATTCGCCGCCAAGATCGAGGAGCTGGGTGCGGGCAACATCGCCTGCTTCATCGCCGAGCCGGCCCAGGCTTCAGGCGGCGTCTGCATTCCGCCGCCGGGCTACCTGACGCGCATCAGCGAGCTTTGCACGAGGCACGGCATCCTGTTCATCGCGGACGAAATCGTCACGGCCTTTGGCCGGCTCGGCCACATGTTCGCCTCGCAGGATGAATTCGGCATCATCCCCGACATGATCATCTGCGCCAAGGGGCTGACGTCGGGCTATATCCCGCTCTCCGCCGTCATCTATTCGGACGCCATCCACGCCTCGATTTCAGCGCCCGACGCGGATGCCTGGTTCACCCATGGCTATACCTATTCGGGCCACCCCGTGGCCTGCGCCGTGGCATTGAAGAACATCGAGATCATCGAGCGTGAGGATCTTTGCGGCAATGCCGCCCGGGTGGGCGACTATCTCGAGAAGCGCCTGGCCGAACTGCGCAGCCTGCCGCTCGTGGGCGATGTGCGCGGCCGCCGCCTGATGATGTGCGTCGAATATGTGAAGGACAAGGCAACGCGCGAGAAGCTGCCCGACAGCTGCAACATCTCGAAGCGCATCTCCAACGAGTGCGAGGCGAAGGGCCTGCTGGTCCGCCCGCTGGGCCATCTCGACGTGCTCTCGCCTCCGCTCATCATGACCATGGCCGAGGTCGACTTCGTGGTGGACACGCTGCGGGGCGCCATTCTCAAGGCGACGGAAGAATTGACAGCCGAAGGCGTGATCTGATCACAGCGCCGCCTTCAGCGCGCCTGCCAGATTACCGCGCGGCCCGGCCTCGACCCCGGGAAGCGCGAGCCAGCGCGCCATCAGCCGCAGCTCTTGCGCAAGCGCCGCGGCGGTCTCCGCGGGGTCGGCATGGGCTTCATGGTGGGTGGCGTTGGCGCGCAGCACCCCGGCCTTGCGGTCAGCCTTCAGGCAGACCCGGCCCACGATCCTGTCCCGGTGCAGGAACGGCAACACGTAGTATCCAAATTTCCGTTTTTCTGCAGGGGTATAGATCTCGATCCTGTAGTGAAAGCTGAACAATCGCTCGGCCCGCGACCGCTCCCACACCATGGGGTCGAAGGGCGAGAGGAGGGCCGTTCCGCCCGCCTTGCGCGCCCGTATGGCATCGGCGTGCAGATAGGCCTGCTGCTGCCAGCCTTCAACACTGACAGGGGTCAGCCTGCCGTCCTCGACGAGTTCGGCGAGCGCGGTTCTGGCCTCTGCCACGGGCAGGCGGAAATAGTCCCGCAGATCGGTCCCGGTGGCCACGCCCAGCGCCGCGCCCGAGAGGTCCATCAGCTTGCGGATCGCATCGGCCTCGGACGGTGCCGGAAGTGCGAGGATCTCCTGCGGAATCACCCGCTCCGGAATATCATAAAGCCGCTCGAAACCGGAGCGCGCCGCGGTGGTAAGAAGCCCCTGGTCGAACAGCGTCTCCAGCGCCAGCTTGCCTCTTGACCAGCCCCACCAGCCGCCCTCCGCCTTGCCGCCGCCGGGCACCTGCGCCGCAACGGAGGGGCCGTTGCGGGTCACGAAATCGAGAACCTCGCGGAGGTAGCGCCGCTCCTCGCGGCCGAAGCGGTTCATCTGCACATAGGTGCCATCGCCAGCCCGCGCCCTGGCCATGCGCCAGCGCATCAGCGGGTGGAGGTCGAGCGGCAGCAGGCTTGCCTCATGCGCCCAGCATTCGAACAGCGCGCGCTTGCGGGTGCTGAAGCTCCGCTCGTCGAGCGTTGCGTGAGGGTAAGCACCCAGGCGCGAGAAGAGCGGCAGGTAATGCGAGCGGACGAGGACGTTGACGCTGTCGATCTGCAGCAGGTTGAGCTTGCGGATCATCGGGGCCATCCGGGCCCAACTCACCTGTCCCGTGCGGTCCCCATGGGTGAAGCCCTGCGCGGCCAGAGCCACGCGGCGGGCCTCTGCGATGGTCAGCCGGTCAGGCAGCCTTCCCGGTCCATGCCGCACGGGCGGGGATTGATTCTCCCGGCCCGAGGCGCGGGTTGAACTTGTAAAGCGTCGAGCAGTAGGGGCACACCGTCCCGGTTTCCGTGCCCATGTCGATGAAGATGTGCGGGTGATCGAAAGGCGGCAGCGCGCCGATGCACATGAACTCCTTCGCCCCCACCTCAATCGCCGGAAGGCCCATCTCGTTCTGGAAATGGGGTGTCGCGCCCGTTGCCATGTCATCCTCGAAATGCTTGTCTCGCAGGCCGATTAGCATATGTTCCGGGGCCATGCCTACATTCAATTCCGGCGGCGTCACCATCGCCTATCAGACGGCGGGCGAGGGGCCGCCCATCCTCCTCATCCACGGCTTCGCCTCCACGGGCCGCGTCAACTGGTGGGACACGGGCTGGGTAAAGTTGCTCGTGGATTCGGGCCGCATGGCCGTCACCTTCGACCACCGCGGACACGGCCAGAGCGAGAAGCTCTACGACTCTGCCCTCTACCCGGCCGCCGAAATGGCCGAGGACGCCCGCCGCCTGCTTGACCACCTCGGCATCCCGGCGGCTGATGTCATGGGCTATTCCATGGGCGCGCGCGTCGCGGCCTTCCTCGCCATCAACCACCCGCAGCGGGTGCGCCGCGCTATCTTCGCCGGCCTCGCCCAGCGCATGATCACCGGTGTCGGCGGGGCGCAGGCCATTGCGCTCGCCCTCGAGGCACCCTCGCGCGACGGTGTCACCGATCCTGCCGCCCGCTCCTTCCGCATCTTCGCCGAGCAGACGAAGAGCGACCTTGCCGCGCTCGCTGCCTGTATCCGCTCCTCGCGGGAGAAGATCACGGTGGAGGAACTCGCGCAGATCCGGGTTCCGGTTCTCGTGGTTGCTGGCGGCAACGACGATGTCGCGGGCGAGGTTGATCCGCTGGTGGACGCCATCCCGGGGGCGCGCGGCATCACGCTGCCCGGCCGCAACCACATGAATGCCGTGGGTGACCGCGGCTACAAAGACGCGGTCCTGGCGTTCCTCGCCTGAGGCTCACGCGCCGCGGAAGACGGGCTTGCGCTTTTCCATGAAGGCCGTGCGCCCCTCGGCATAGTCCTCGCTGTCGAAGCAGCGGGCGGCGAGCCAGGCAACCTCCGCGTCATCTTCATGGCCTGGCCTCCGGATCAGGAAGTCGATCGCCTTCTTGGCATGGGTGATGGTGAAGGGGGCGCCATCGGCAATGGCGGCGGCAAGTGCTGCGACCTCGGATTCGATATTGGTTGCGAGCCGGCCGATCAGACCGAGTGTCAGCGCCTCATCCGCCATCACCCGCCGCGCGGTGAAGATCAATTCCTTGGCGGTTGCGGGCCCGACGGCGGCGACGAGGTCGCTCAACCCGTCCAGCGGGTAGGCCAGCCCCAGCCGCGCGGGCGGCAGGGAGAACTGGGCGGACCCATCGGCGACCCTCAGGTCGGCAGCCAGCGCCAGGGCAAGGCCGCCGCCGATGCAGAAACCCTGCACCATGGCGATCACCGGTCTCGCACTACTCCGGATTGCATCCAGGGCATTGCCATTCAATCTCTCATAGCGGGCGGCAGCAGCCGAATCACTGCGCGCGGCGGCGAATTCAGAGATGTCAGCCCCTGCGGCAAAGGCTTCCTGGCCATTGCCGCGGATGATGATCACGCGCACCTCCGGATGGGCATTGAGGGCGGCGACGAGAGGCGGGATGGCGGCCCACATCTCGGCATTCAGGGCGTTTCGGCGTTCGGGCCGGTTCAACACCAGCCAGCCGGTCGCGCCTTCGACGAAGGCGTCGAGGAAGGCGGAAGGTGATTGCATTTTGATCATTGGTCAACTTTGTAGACTACCGAATAGCCCTTCACAATGCTGGCATAGGATATCCATATGGAGATCGTTGCGGTATAGTGCCAACCGGAACCCGGGAGTGAAGAATGCGTCAATCCGCCAGGACTCAGTCTGTCGAGAAAGTCGATCCCGTCTGGAGCCGCATCCGTGAGGAGGCCGAAGCGATCGCCCGGCATGAGCCGGCGCTCGGTGGCTTCATCTTCTCATTGGTCCTCAACCATGACAGTTTCGAGGGGGCGCTCACCCACCGCCTGGCCCAGCGCCTTGGCAATGCCGACATTGGGGCGGACCTGATCGTCCATGCCTTCAACGATGCCATTGAGGCCGAGCCCGAGATCGGCCATGCGGCCCGCGCTGACATCATCGCCACCTTCGACCGCGACCCCGCCTGCCACCGCTACATAGACCCGTTGCTCTATTTCAAGGGCTACCAGGCGATCCAGACGCAGCGCATGGCGCATCGCCTCTGGCACATGGGCCGCAAGGACTTCGCCTATTACCTGCAGAGCCGCCTCTCCATGATCTCCTCGATCGACATTCACCCGGCGGCCCGCATCGGCAAGGGCATCATGGTCGACCACGGCCATGACATCGTCATCGGCGAAACCTCGGTGATCGAGGACAATGTCTCGATCATGCAGGGGGTGACACTCGGAGGCACCGGCAAGGAGGCGGGCGACCGCCACCCCAAGATCCGCCGTGGCGTGCTCGTGGGGGCAGGGGCCAAGATCCTCGGCAACATCGAGATCGGCCATTGCTCGCGCGTTGCCGCCTGTTCGGTCGTGCTGCATGACGTGCCACCCAACACCACGGTCGCGGGCGTTCCCGCCAAGGTCGTGGGCTATGCCGGTTGCACCGAGCCCGCCCGCGCCATGGACCACAATGTGGAGCCGGTTGCAGCACCTGAGGATAAGGGCTAGACGGACGCCTCCAGCCAGCGGAGAGGTCCGGCCTTGAAACCCGAAGAGATTGCCAAGCTCACGAAATTCCTGCGCGCCAAGTTCGAGCTGGCCTCGATCAGTGTCAGAAAGCGGCCGCAGAAATCCGATTCGGCGGAGGTCTACATCGGCGAGGAATTCGTCGGCGTCATCTTCCGCGACGAGGAGGACGGCGAACTCTCCTATAATTTCTCGATGGCAATCCTCGATTTCGACCTCGAGGACTGACGGAGGCCGGTCATGGCGATCTATGCGCTGGACGGCATCGCGCCGGAACTGCCTGCCGAAGGCTCATTCTGGATCGCGCCCGATGCCGCGGTGATCGGCAGGGTCCGCCTGCTGCCGATGGCGAGCGTCTGGTTCGGCGCGGTGATCCGCGGCGACAATGAATGGATCACCATCGGCGAGAATTCCAACGTTCAGGATGGCGCGGTGCTGCACGCCGACCCTGGCCTGCAGCTCACCGTCGGGCAAAATTGCACCATCGGCCACAAGGCGGTCCTGCATGGCTGCGAGGTGGGCACCAACACCCTGATCGGCATGGGCGCGGTGATCCTCAACCGCGCGAAAATCGGCAGCAACTGCCTGATCGGGGCCAATGCGCTCATCACCGAGGGCAAGGTCATTCCTGACAATTCCCTTGTCATGGGCCAGCCCGGCAAGATCATGGGCGAACTCAACGCCGAGACTGTCGCCGGGCTCACCCGCTCCGCGGCGGGCTATGTGCGCAACTGGCAGCGCTTCGCCCGGGGCCTCACGCCCCTCTGACCGCGAGAATCCCGTCAGTATCGTCGAGCAGGGCCGCCATGCTGCGCCGTGCCGCCTCGGGGTCCTGCCGGGCGATCGCCTTTACCACATCGGCATGCAGCGCCAGGATGCGCTCAGGCTTCGCGGCGTGCCGCGTCGTGAAGTCGAACATGCTGGCCAGCGCCTGCTCGATGATGATGCCGAAGGGGGCGAGCAACTCGTTGTTGGCCGCTGCCAGCAGGCGGAGGTGGAAGCTCACGTCCGCCTCCACCATGGGCTTGGCGCCTGTTGCAGTCCGCATGGCGTCGAGCGCCGCCTCCAGCCCGTTGAGTTGTTCCGGCGTGCGCCGCGCCGCGGCCAGCACCGCCACGCCCGGCTCCAGAATGCGCCGCACCTCCTGCAGCGCCAGCAGGAAGCCCCGCTCATCCATCGCAGCGCGGTGCCAGGCCATCACGTCGCGGTCGAGCAGGTTCCAGCGCTCGCGCGGCTCCACGCGTGAGCCGATCTTGGGGCGGGACACCAGCAGGCCCTTGCCGTTCAGCGTCTTGATCGTCTCGCGCACGGCGGTGCGGCTGGCGCGGAACCTGCGGCCCCATTCCGCCTCATTGGGCAGCAGGCTGCCGGGCGGATAGGTGCCGTTGAGGATGAGTTCGCCGATCCCGGCGGCAAGCTCCGCATGGATGCGGCTTCCGGGCTTGCGCCGCGCAGGGCGGCTCGCGGTCTTCCGCCGCTGCTCCATTTAAGATCCCGATCCCATTGTCCGGCAAAGATCTACGCGCCCGCGCGCGAGCCTGCAACGGCGGCTGTCTGGGTGGGCAGGAGCGGTAACAACCCTTGCGATTTTCATCAAACCGGCGGTCATCCATCAAAACAGCATGAACCCTTGCCAAAGGTAGTGGTGGGCTACGTAGTAATGCTGATTGCCGAATCTAAACGATTTCAATTATCCCGGAAGTCAACACGATTTCGTGTGGTCCGTTGCTTCAAACGATCGCACACAATCGAATGTGTTTATGGGGGATGAAGCAATGAGACTGCTGCTTGCCGCCGTGCTGTGCCTTCAGGTCTTGTTTTCGGGTGAATCCTTGGCCTGTCACCTTCCGATGCCGAAAGGCCCCGTGATCCTCACCGTCGATGGCCAGATCAGTCATTGCAGCGAAGGTCTCGTCGTTCAGTTCGACATAGCCTTGCTGGAGCAGCTGCCGCGCCAGACTGTGACGACGGAAAACCCGTGGCAGGAAGGCGCTGCAACCTATGAAGGCGTCCTCCTGCGCGATCTCGCGGCTCACGCCGGCGCCAGAGGCCGCGTGTTGAGCATCGCGGCGCTCAACGACTACAGCGCCGACATCGACATTGCCGACACGCAGACAATCGATGTCATTCTCGCCTACAGGCGAGATGGCCAATACATGCCCGTGCGCGAGAAGGGGCCACTGTTCGTGATCTTCCCCTTCTCGGACCAGCCGTCGCTGGGAAACGACAAGCGCTTCGCGCAGTCGGTCTGGCAGGTGTCGCGGATCACCGTGAAGTAAGGGCAGAGGACGCCGCCATGTCTGTTTTCAATCGCCTGTGGTCCGCCATCTTCGGCAACGGGAGTATCGCCCTTGCCATAGGCCTTCTGTCGATTGGCGCCTCAACCGTCATCGCGATCATGGCCTATTCCGAGTTGGTGAAAGTGAATTCCGGGGAGGACGACGCGCGCTGGTCGGTTTTCGAAGTGGGTTTCGAATACCAGCGCCTCTTGCTGGCCGCCGAGCGGGGCGACAGCCTGGCGGAGTTGAGGCAGCGTGGGGAGATCTACATGAGCCGCGTGCTGATCCTGCGTGATGCGCCCCTGCTGGCGCATGTGCGCGAAGGAATAGGCACGGAGAAGCTTCAGGTCCTCTTCGGGTCGGCACACGAGACCGACCGGCTGCTGCAGGGTCTCGACAGCCTCAACCTGCGCGTTGGCCTGATCAGTCATCTCAGGGCCGATGCCCCGATGATCCGCAAGCTTTTGCTCGCCATGGCAAGGCTTGACCGCCAATTCTATCATGAGAGCCGCGCAGACCATAACTGGCGCATGCTGGTCTATGTCGCGGCGCTCGAAGCCCTCATGGCCGCGCTGCTGGTGCTGAGCATCGTTCTCTTCCGCACCATGCGGGAGCTGCGCAGGGCTGGGCGGGAACTCGCCGCCCGGCACGCCGCGCAGAATGCAATCCTCAGGTCTGTTGATACTGCAATCGTTGGCCTCGGTCCGGATGGTGCCGTGCTCTATGCGAATCCCGGTGCCAGGCTCCTGCTCGGCGAAGCTGCTGGCCATGGCGCCCGCCCGTCGTCCGACGTGGAGAGCACGAACTGGCTCTGCGCCGCCATCGCGGCGCTGCTCCGTGACCTGCCGAAGGTCAACGACTTTCGCGTCCAGCAAAAGGTTCGGGTCGACCTTGGTGGCGGCCCGCGCCATTACATCATCAGCGCCACGGCCACCGGAAGCACCGATCATGCCTCCCATATCCTCGCCATCACCGATGTCACGACCGAGGAGGAGGCTCATCAGCGGCGGCGGGAATATGATGAACGCCTGGGCGAGGCGAGCAGGGTGCTCGCCTATGCAACGATGTCGGGCGGAATCGTGCATGAGATCAGCCAGCCATTGGCCGCGATCCGCAACTATGCCTATGCGCTGAAAGTATCGCTCGGGCTGCGGAACGCCAGTCCGGAGCAACACGCCATCGCCGAGCGCCTCGGCGAGGAGGCCGATCGCGCCATCGAGGTTGTCCGCAACGTCCGCCGCATGGGCCCGCAGCAGGCAGAGGACAGCGGCGTGTGCGACATCCATGAGGTGATTGCCCATTCCATCCGGCTTGCCGCGCTTGGTGTGGAGCCGCCGCCGCCCGTCACCGTCACATCGGATGTGAAAGGGGTGCTCGTGGCGGGCTCGTTGCCGATGATCGGCCAGGTCGTCGTCAACCTGCTCAAGAACGCGCTCAGCGCCTCCACGGCCGCGGGCCGCGCCGGGGCGGAGGTCAAGGTCATGCTGCGCGAGGACAGTGCCGAGGTCATTGTTGCCGATTTCGGCACCGGGGTCCCGGCGGATGCCGCGAGGACCATGTTCGCGCCCTTCGTCAAGTCGGCGCGCGGCGGCATGGGGCTCGGCCTCTCGATCTGCCAGCGCATCGCCGACAGCCTCGGCGGTTCGCTCTCCTGGGAGAACAGCAGCACGGCGGGCGCTGTCTTCAGGTTCACGGTTCCGCTTGCCAGGCAAGGAGTTACGTCATGAATGCGTCAAGGACAGTCATGGTCGTCGATGACGACAGGGGCTTTGCCCATTCGCTTGCCGGACTTTTGTGCGCCGCCGGCTACCGCACCTGCGTCAGCCACGATCCGGCAGGCGCCATGTTGCACGCCCGCGCGCAGCCGGTTGATTGCGCGCTGGTCGACTATAATCTCGGCGCTACGCTCGGCACGTCGCTGATCGCGAGGCTCGGAGATGAAGGGCATATCTTTCCCAAGATCATGATCACGGGCTTCGGCGATGTCAGGACCGCCACCCAGGCGATGAAGCTCGGCGCTGCGGATTGTCTCGAAAAGCCCTATGACCCGGAAGAGCTGCTCACCGCCATCGAGACCGCCATGGCCAAGTCGCGCGACCGCGTGCAGGTGTCAGACGGCATCCGCGAGGCGCGGCGGCTGCTGCAGCAGCTCACCGGTCGCGAAAGCGAAATCGTTGATGCCATCGTGGCGGGCCGCTCCAGCAAGCAAATTGCCGATGCCCTGTCGGTCAGCCAGCGCACGGTTGAAGCGCACCGCGCCAATGTGCTCCAGAAGCTTGCCATCTCCAACACCGCCTCCCTCGTCCGCCTCGCCGTGCTGGCAGGCCTCGGCCCGCCGCAAGCATGACCAATTCCCCATTCTCGCCGTCATGCCAGCGAAAGCTGGCATCCCGCTTTCTCTGCGGCACATGCTGACCGAAAGCGGGACCCCAGCTTCCGCTGGGGTGACGGAACGATTGGAGCGAGCGGCGAGACCGGCGGGCGGTCAAATGGAATCCTTGTGACGGCTGATGTCTTCTCCCGCTTCTTCAGCGGGAGAAGAAGGGACCCGTTGCGGAACGCAACGGGGAGATGAGGGAACAAGGGCGCTACATACAATTCGGAGCACCGCATTCCCTCACCTCCCCCAACTTCGTTGGGTCCCCTTCCTCTCCCGCGTTGCGGGAGAGGACGCTGGGCAAGCTGACCTCACCTCAGCGCCCGCCACGCTAGATGAAGCGGTGATCGAGGCTGCCAAGGAAATTGAGGCAGGCAATCGCGCGGCGGGTGTCGCGCTCCATCCGGTAGCGGCCATCGCGCGTGCAGGCGGCAACGAGGCTCGGCACGTCGCCGATCATGGCATACAACGCCTCGCAGAGCTGCCGCCCCATCGGAGCAGCGCCAGGGTGGGGCGGTTCGGCCAGAACCCGCGCCAGCGTCGCGCGCACCAGCACGAAGCGGCGAAGCCCCTCGATCGCATCGAGAAGTGCCGTGGCGTCCAGCAGGTCGCTGCTCTGGTGGTAGCGCCGTGCGGCGCTGTCGATGCCGTCCATCGCTCCGGCGACGGAAAGCCGGGGGTCATCTCCCGGTGCATCGAAAATAGTTGTGCCGGGTATGGCATCGTAACTGCTGGTACGCATCGTAATCCTCACTGACTAACGCGAATGATAATGCGCCGCCGCGTGATGATGCGCGATTGTCAACTCCCGCAGGTCCGTCGGTAGAAATACCGTATACGGATGAAAAACCTGTGGTTGAATGGGCGGAGCCGGCGCAGGTGGGGCTGCGCCGGCTCCTGGGCCCGGTCTGTTGGGATTGGTGAGGGGACTTCGACCGGGCTTGTTTCAATCTCTTCAGTTTCTGGCGGCGTCAGCCTCCGCGCCGAGCAGCATCGCGGACGTCGTGAGCCCGCCACGCTCGAGCAAGACCCACTCGCGCGGGTCACGGTCCGACTGGCGCTTCAGGAATATGTAGTCGAGGTCGGACCAGCGGCGGATGTCGTTGCGCCGGTTGTCGAGCACGAAGTCGCCTTCCTCCGTCCTGAGGGTCAGCACCGCATGGCCTTCGTTGCGCTCGTCCAGCACCACGGTGATGAGAAGGGAAGAGCGTGCGAAGCCAAGCTTCTCGAGGTAGCGCTTTTTCAGCAGCACATAATCCTCGCAGTCTCCTGCGTTGGCGGGGAAAGCCCAGTACTCGTCCTCGCCATAGATGTCGGCGTCGCTGGCCGGGCTGATCTTGCCGTTCACATAGCTGTTCAACTGGTAGACGATGCGCCAGCGCTCGCCCGTCATCAGCGCCTTTCGCGCCGTCCTGCCGGCGGAGCGGCATTCGCGCGGGTTGCGGGCGCAGAAATTGACGAAGCCCACGGGCGGCAGGGTCTTTCCGGCGGATGTGGTGAAGTGCGCGCTGCTGGCGCGTTCCTCCGCGCGGTGAAAGCCCGCGGCTTCCGCTGTCTCCATGCCCAGCATGGTTGCCAGCAGGACCGCCCCTAGCCTGGTGGTGATACTCATGTGACCCCGCGCCCCGGACCTGTTCTCGTTAGCTTGCAGGAATAACCCGCGAGGCTTTGAGATCCTGTTCAGAAAGGCCCGCAAATGCCGCGCTTTCGGGTAGGGAAGGATTCACCACCAAGGGGGTTGATTAATGGGGATGCCCCTGTTAGACACCGCGCCACCAATGACGTGCGGCCATGGCGGAATTGGTAGACGCACTAGCTTGAGGTGCTAGCGGGTAACACCGTGGAGGTTCGAGTCCTCTTGGCCGCACCAACCTTCCTTACGGATAATGAGATGTTTCGAAGCGGCAGCGCAGCCGAAGCACTCTTATATTTTACCCGAGCGGATGGTTACGGAAAGCTACCCTGGCATTGCGGATAAGAGGCGCTGCCATGCAGCTGGATTGCTGAGCATCGGGCGGGGCTACGCCACTGCACCAACGTAGCCCTGAATGGCCGCCGAATCGCGCCATCGACGTCAACTGACGAAGGCGCTGGTGCGGGCGGGGGGACTCGAACCCCCACTTCCTTACGGAAAGCGGATTTTAAAGCGGCGGGCGGTCAGTTGAGATCAGCTTGCCCAGCGTCCTCTCCCGCAACGCGGGAGAGGAAGGGGACCCAACGAAGTTGGGGGAGGTGAGGGAATGCGGTGCTCCGAATTGTATGCAGCGCCCTTGTTCCCTCATCTCCCCGTTGCGTTCCGCAACGGGTCCCTTCTTCTCCCGCTGAAGGAGCGGGAGAAGACATCAGCCGTCACAAGGATTCCATTTGATCGCC
>NZ_JBIICB010000234.1:0-6985 GCF_044239095.1 Aestuariivirga sp.
AAGGGACCCGTTGCGGGACGCAACGGGGAGATGAGGGAACAAGGGCGCTGCATACAATTCGGAGCCCCGCGGTCCCTCACCTCCCCCAACTTCGTTGGGTCCCCTTCCTCTCCCGCGCCGCGGGAGAGGACGCTGGGCAAGCTGATCTCAGCTGACTGACCGGCGCTTTAGCATTGTAAACATTCGCTCAAAGGACCCTGACGCTGATCCACCGGATCGAACCGTTGTTGGGGTGATCGTGCGGACCAGTTTGTCAACAGTCATGTATGATGGCCGCCATGACCCGTCCTAGCGAGTGCTTGACTTAGTGAGTATTGAAATGTACCCCAGATTCAGGACTTTACTTAGCATAGTGACATGCTGAGTTGATTTGCTTTTTGGGAGGTTTCCATGGAGAGAACCGTTCTTGCGATTGCCTTTTGCGCCTTGATTACACCTGTCGCAGAAGCTGCTGACGCCATTGGCGATTCAAGTGGGGAAGCCAATTGGGTCTTTCGCTTGGGCGGTGCTCTTGATGCCTACCACGTCAATCAGGTGGACAATGACGAAGGGACCGACAGCGATGGCTGGAATACCGGGGCTCACCTGGACCTTGCGGCTGGCGGGTTGATCGGGGAGGGCTGGGGAACACAGTTTGATGTTCGTGGCAGCTTGTTTTCTGATAACCATGGCTCGGATGATGACTGGACGAAAAGCTACCTGACAGGTGGCATGCACCTTTATGCGCTAACGCCGAATGGTTTGTTGGGGGCATTCGCCGGAGCGGGCATTGCGGATGATACCGGCGACACTGATGAGAATCAGACTTACTGGTTTGGAGGAGTGGAAGGGCAGTGGACCTTGAGCAGCGCTGTGTTATTCGCAGAGGCCGGCTACCTTGACGGTACTGACGAGTATGACGAAGGGATCAACCAAGCGGTATTCGGCAGGGTTGGAGTGCACTACTTTGCGCTGCCAGACTTGGTGCTCACTGGCGCTGTTTCCGGCGCGGCCGGGCTGCAGGACAATAGCGACGAGTTAGAGTCAGAAGCTCTGATCGGCGATCTGCATCTTGAAGCAGAACATGGTTTCGGCAATGGGCAGAACTCGGTGTTTGTTTCTTACGACGGGACACTGGTGTCGTTTGACGGCGGAGATCACAGGACTGATTTTCACGGTGTGATGCTCGGCTTTCGTATGCGTCTCGGCGGATCAGGTGATCTTCAGTCAACATATAGCGGCCCCGGCGCACTTTCGCTGACCCCTGTGGACCGCTGGTTTGCATATACGGCCAATGAAGTAGAATAACGCGTCTATTGAGGGCAGTTCGTTTTCACGTCTTCTGAGACTGGCGTGCGCTGGTTGAGTGCTTCAAAGTCAGGCCAGCTACCGCGCACGGGAGAAGCATCACGCTGGCAGAAAGCGGGACCCCAGCTTTCGCTGGGGTGACGGCAGTGATGATGAGTTGTCTCGTGCGGCGGGTTGGCGGACAGTTGAGGTCAGCTTACAATTCTCGCCGTCATGCCAGCGAAAGCTGGCATGACGCTTTGATAGCCGCACGTGACGAGAGAAAGCTGGATCCCGGCTTTCGCCAGGATGACGGCCGTGGTGATGAGCGTCGCTCGGGCGGCGGGCTGGCGGACAGTTGAGGTCAGCTTACAATTCTCGCCGCCATGCCAGCGAAAGCTGGCATCCCGCTTTGATAGCCGCACATGATGACAGAAAGCTGGATCCCGGCTTTCGCCGGGATAACGGCGGTGGTGATGAGCGGCGCTCGGGCGGCGGGTTGGCGGACAGTTGAGGTCAGCTCACAATTCCCGCCGTCATGCCAGCGAAAGCTGGCATCCCGCTTTCATAGCCGCACATGATGACAGAAAACTGGATCCCGCCTTTCGCCAGGATGACGGCGGTGGTGATGAGGGGGCTATGGCGGCGGGCTGGCGGATAGTTGAGGTCAGCTTACAATTCTCGCCGTCATGCCAGCGAAAGCTGGCATCCCGCTTTGATAGCCGCACATGATGACAGAAAAGCTGGATCCCGGCTTTCGCCGGGATGACGGCGGTGGTGATGAGGGGGCTATGGCGGCGGGCTGGCGGATAGTTGAGGTCAGCTCACAATTCTCGCCGTCATGCCAGCGAAAGCTGGCATCCCGCTTTGATAGCCGCACATGATGACAGAAAGCTGGATCCCGGCTTTCGCCGGGATGACGGCCGTGGTGATGAGCGTCGCTCGGGCGGCGGGCTGGCGGTCAGTTGAGGTCAGCTTACAATTCTCGCCGTCATGCCAGCGAAAGCTGGCATCCCGCTTTGATAGCCGCACATGATGACAGAAAGCTGGATCCCGGCTTTCGCCGGGATGACGGCGGTGGTGATGAGGGGGCTATGGCGGCGGGTTGCGATCAGTTGAGATTAGCGCCCAATTCTCTCCGCCATGCCGCCTTTTGCCGGGATGACAGGCGCTCACCCGGTCTCAAGCCTTCCTGGGGGGTGTTTCCAGCACCAGGATGCTGACTTTCATGTCCCGGAGGCGTGAGCGGAGCTTTTCATCGATGCGGTTGGTGAGGGCGGAGATGGATGTCACGTCCACCGTGCCTTGAAAGTAGAGTTCGATATCAACAAAGCGCTGTGCGCCGCTGCGGCGGGTGCGGATGCTGCCCAGCTGGTCATAGGCGTCAAACTCCTCGGCCAGGACGCGAATGATCTGGACCTGCTCGTCCTCCGGCATGGGAAAATCGATCAGAACCTTGAAGTTGCTCAACAGCAGCAGAGCCGCTCCGCGCAGGAGATAGAGGGCGATGCACAGCGAGAAGACCGGATCGATGTAAACTGTCACCGTGTTGACGCCAACCAGCGGCAGCAGAATGCCCAGCGCCAGCGCGATGACGACGACGCCGTCGAACCACAGCGCGGTGCGGAAATCCATCACGTAGGAGTCGATGAGCGGACTGTCGAACTGCTTTTGCAGCCGCCTGGCGGACAAGAACAGGTAACCGCTGCGCAGCAGGGAGGGAAGCATCGGCAGCTGTGCGATGGCGTAGATGATGGGCGTGGGCACGATGGTGTCGCCGATCGCGCGATAGAGGATGTAGAGCGCCACCGGAATGTTCAATGCGCCATACAGTAGCCCTGAGAAATTCTCGAGCTTGCCCGTGCCGTGGGGGAAGCGGATCGGGTCGCCGCTCTTCATCACGCGGATCGACTTGAAGGCGAAGGTTTGCACGATCAGGGAGACGCCGCAGTCGAAGGCAATGGACAGGATGGTGAGCGAGTTGGAGAAATAGCCCGTCACGATGAAGGCCAGCGTCAGGGGAACCAGCGTGAACAGCGACACGCGCGAGAGCTTCATCAGCGCGTCAAACATGGCGTTGAGGTTCATGACATCACGCGCCGGAAACTGCTGTAGATCTGTGCCAGCAAGCCCCCCGGCATAGAACCCGGGACGGCGCCGTTCTCACACTGACATGGGCCCGCGAAGGCACTGAAATCAACCAACATTCACCGGGTCACCAGACGAATGAAATCGATTTTGCCTGAATTGGCAGCTTTGGCAAGCCCGGACCGCGGCAAGCGGAGGCGCCGGTTTGGACGTGAGCCGGGGGTGCCAATT
This sequence comes from Aestuariivirga sp., assembly GCF_044239095.1. Lineage (GTDB taxonomy): Bacteria > Pseudomonadota > Alphaproteobacteria > Rhizobiales > Aestuariivirgaceae > Aestuariivirga. The sequence goes on from NZ_JBIICB010000234.1 coordinate 3,586, forward strand.
GTTCGGTGCGTCAGATTTTCTGGCGTTGGTATGTGTCAGGCTAGATTGACATTTAAAACTGTCAATTATACTCTCACCCCATGGCCAATCTTGTGTCAACCGGGTCTGTGCCCTCTTACCCCAGTGCTGGGGCGGTGCTTGAGCTGTTGAAGCCGATCACCTGGTTTCCGCCGATGTGGGCGTTTGCCTGCGGGGTGGTGTCGTCCGGGGTGGCGCTTCAGGCGAACTGGATGTTGCTGCTGGCGGGCATGGCGCTGTCCGGGCCGCTGGTCTGCGCGATGAGCCAGGCGGTGAATGACTGGTATGACCGGCATGTCGACGCCATCAATGAGCCGAACCGGCCGATCCCGTCAGGCCGCATGCCGGGGCGGTGGGGGCTTTATATCGCCATTCTCTGGACGCTGCTGTCGCTGGGCCTTGCCGCGATGATCGGGCCGGTGGTGTTCTGGGCCGCGTGTTTTGGCAGTGCCGCCGCCTGGGCCTATTCGGCCCCGCCGCTGCGCCTGAAGCAGAATGGCTGGTGGGGCAATCTGGCCGTTGGCCTCTGCTATGAGGGCTTGCCGTGGTTCACCGGGGCTGCCGCCCTTCTTGGCGGTGTTCCGCCCTGGCCGATTCTGAGTCTGGCGCTGCTCTATTCGCTGGGCGCCCATGGCATCATGACGCTCAATGACTTCAAGGCCATCGCGGGCGACCAGCGCATGGGTGTGCGCTCGCTGCCCGTGCAGCTGGGTGTTCAGGGTGCAGCGCGCGTGGCCTGCGCCGTGATGGCGCTGCCGCAGGCCGCGGTGATCGGGCTGCTCTTCTTGTGGGACAGGCCCTTGCATGCGGTGGCCGTGTCGCTGCTGCTGCTGGTGCAGCTGATCATGATGCGGCGCTTCCTGGCGGAGCCGGTGGGCCGTGCGCTGTGGTACAGCGGCTTTGGCGTGCCGCTCTTCGTGCTGGGCATGATGGTGAGCGCCTTCGCGGTGCGCGCGGCGGTGGGGGGCTAGATGGCGGCATCGCACCTCGGCTGGCTCGGAATCGTCAGGCTCGGCTTCGTGCAAGCGGCGCTGGGCGCGGTGGTTGTGCTGACCACCTCGACCATCAACCGCGTGATGATCGTGGAACTCATGCTGCCCGCCATGCTGCCGGGGCTGTTCGTGACCTGGCATTATGCGCTGCAGGTGCTGAGGCCCTCCTGGGGGCACCGCTCCGACAAGGGCGGCAGGCGCACGCCGTGGATTTTGGCCGGCATGGCGGCGCTGGCGCTGGGCGGCTTCGGGGCTGCCGTGTCGGTACATATCATGGCCTCCAACATGCTGGCGGGCATGATTGCGGCGGCCATCTCCTTCACGCTGATCGGCGGCGGGGTGGGGGCTGCGGGAACCAACCTGCTCGTGCTGCTCGCCAAGCGCGTGGCCGAAACGCGCCGCGCCGCGGCGGCGACCATCGTGTGGATCATGATGATCGTGGGCTTCATCCTGACCGCAGCACTGGCCGGGCAGTTCCTCGACCCGTTCTCGACGGAAAGGCTGATGGCGGTGGCGGGCGTGATCTGTGCCGTGGCCTTCATCATGACGCTTCTGGCGCTGTGGGGTGTCGAGCGCACTGTTCAGCCTACGGAGAAACCCGCGGCGGCAAGGCCCCACACGCCCTTCCGGCAGGCCATCGCCGAGGTCTGGGCGGATGCCACGGCGCGCGGCTTCGCCATCTTCATCTTCGTGTCCATGCTGGCCTACAGCGCGCAGGACCTGATCCTTGAGCCCTTCGCAGGCATCGTCTTCGGGCTCACCCCCGGCCAGTCGACATCGCTGTCCGGCATCCAGAATTCGGGCGTGCTGCTCGGCATGGTGCTGGTGGGCGGGCTATCGACGCTGTTCCCGCGCCTGATGAGCCTGCGGAGCTGGACGGTGCTGGGCTGTGTTGGCTCCGCGCTGGCGCTCTCGGGCCTTGTCGCCGCGGCGCAGGTGGGGCCGGGCTGGCCGCTCAACCCCTCGGTCTTCGCGCTGGGCTTCATGAACGGGGTCTTCGCGGTCGCCGCCATCGGCTCCATGTTCAGCATGGCCAACAGCGGCGGACAATCACGCGAGGGCGTGCGCATGGGCCTGTTCGGGGCCTCGCAGGCCATCGCCTTCGGCATCGGCGGCTTTGCCGGAACGGTGCTGGTGGACGTAACGCGCCTTATGCTCGGCTCGCCGGTGATGGCTTATGCCACGGTGTTCGCCGTCGAGGCGGTGTTGTTCCTGGCGGCTGCCGCACTCGCTGCGGCCGTGGGCAGGCGGGAAGGTTTTGGAGACGCGGCCAATCCACTCATTCTGGCTGCACGCCATCAGGCAAGCGGGAGTTGACGGTATGCTCGAGACTATCACCTATGACCTCGTGGTGGTGGGCGGTGGCCCATCGGGAGCAACCGCGGCGCATGACGCCGCGAAGGCGGGTTTCCATGTGGCGCTGCTCGACAGGGCAGGGCGCATCAAGCCCTGCGGCGGCGCCATTCCGCCGCGCTGCGTGAGGGACTTCGACATTCCCCCCGAATTGCTGGTGGCGCGGGTGTTCTCCGCGCGCATCATCTCGCCCAGCGAGCGCAAGGTGGATATGCCGATCCCCAACTCCTACGTGGGCATGGTGGACCGCGAGCATTTCGACGAGTGGCTGAGAGACCGTGCGGGGCAGGCAGGCGCCGAGCGGCGCACCGGCACCTATGAGAGCTTCTCACGCGATGGCTATGGCACCGCGATCGTGCACTACAAGGACAAGGACGGCACGCCCGCAACCCTGCGCGCGCGCTGCGTGATTGGCGCTGATGGTGCTCTCTCCAAGGTGGCGCGCGACACGGTGCGGGGTGCGGAGAAGATGCCCTATGTCTTCGCCTATCACGAGATCGTCAAATCGCCCGAGGGACGGCAGGCGGAATTCGCCGCCGACCGCTGCGATGTCTATTACAAGGGGACGCTGTCACCCGATTTCTATGCCTGGGTGTTCCCGCACGGGTCCACGACGAGTGTTGGAACCGGCAGCGCCAACAAGGGCTTTTCGCTGAAGGGCTCGGTCGCGGAGCTGCGCAAGGCGGCGGGGCTTGACGGCGAGACGATCAGGCGCGAGGGCGCGCCCATTCCGCTGAAGCCCATGAAGCGCTGGGACAATGGCCGCGACGTGGTGCTGGCGGGCGATGCCGCGGGCGTGGTGGCGCCGGCCTCGGGCGAGGGCATCTATTATGCCATGCTGGGCGGCAGGCTGGCGGCGGATGCCGCCATGGCCTTCCTCAAGACGGGTGATGCGCGCCAGCTCAGCCTTGCGCGCAAGCGCTTCATGAAGGAGCACGGAACGGTGTTCTGGGTTCTGGGGATCATGCAGTATTTCTGGTACTCGAGCGACAAGCGGCGCGAGAGCTTCGTGAAGATGTGCGAGGACAAGGACGTGC
>NZ_JBIICB010000235.1:0-6882 GCF_044239095.1 Aestuariivirga sp.
TCGCGGTCCAGGTGAGTGCCGGTGAGGCGCACGGCGTGGCCGCGGTCGGCTGCGGGCAGGCACATGGCCGAGCCCATGACACCCGCACCCAGGATCGTGACGGTGCTCACGCCAGGGCCTTTCCGCTTTCGGCGTCGAAGAGGTGGACCTTGTCGAGGCGGGGCTTGAGCTCGATCACCTGGTCACGCGACAGCGCCACGCGCTCCTGCGTGATGGCGCAGACTTCCTGCCCGCCCATATCGGCATAGATATGCATTTCGGGGCCCGTCGGCTCCACCACCACGACCTTGGCGGGGGTGCCGGGCGCGAGGGTGAGGTGTTCCGGCCGGATGCCATAGACCACCTTCTGGCCCTGCTTTGCATTGTGCACGGGCGGCAGCGGCAGGATGGTGCCCTCGGCCAGCCGCACGCCATCGCCTGCGACCTCGCCCTTCAGCAGGTTCATCGAGGGCGAGCCGATGAATTCAGCGACGAAGAGATTGGCGGGTTTGTCATAGACCTCGAGCGGCGAGCCCTCCTGCTCGATGTAGCCGTCACGCAGAATGACGATCTTGTCGGCCATGGTCATGGCCTCGATCTGGTCATGGGTCACATAGACGGTGGTGGTCTTGAGGCGCTCATGCAGGTCCTTGATCTCGGTGCGCATCTGCACGCGCAGCTTGGCATCGAGGTTGGACAAGGGTTCGTCGAACAGGAAGACGGCCGGGTTTCTCACGATGGCGCGGCCCATGGCGACGCGCTGGCGCTGGCCGCCAGAGAGTTCGCGCGGGTAGCGGTCCAGATAGGGCTCGAGGTTGAGGATCTTGGCCGCCCACTTCACCTTCTCATCAATCTCGGACTGCGGCCGCTTGGCGAGCTGCAGCGAGAAGCTCATATTGTCCTTGACCTTCATGTGGGCGTAGAGCGCGTAGTTCTGGAACACCATGGCGATGTTCCGGTCCTTCGGGTGCACGTTGTTGACGCGCTTGCCCTCGATCTCGATGTCGCCGGCGGTGACGCTTTCCAAACCTGCGATCATGCGCAGAAGGGTGGACTTGCCGCAGCCCGACGGGCCCAGGAGCACCACGAAGGAGCCGTCCTCGATCGTGAGATCGATGCCGTGCACGACTTCGAGGTTGCCGTAGTTCTTCCTGACTTGCTTGATCGTTACCGATGCCATCTGTGTACGGTCCTATTGTTCGTCGCGGGCGAGGAAATCATCGAGGAGGCCGGCATCGTCCGCCAAGTCCAGGAAGGACCAGCGGTTGCGGACGTCGCGGGCGAATTTCATGGCATCGCGCCAGACCTTGCGGTCAAGCCCGAGCTCGGTTGCCGTGGTGGGGCCGCCGGCTGCGGCGATGGTGGCCTTCATCTTCGCGGGGTCCATCAGCATGGGGCGGAGCTCTTCGCGGAGCTGGGGCCACATCTCCGAGAGCTTGCGGTTGAAGGCTTCGGCACCCGCGCGGTCGAAGGATTTCTTCTTGGCCTCGGCATAGCACATGCGGCCGATGTCCTCGCCGTAGCGCTGGATGAATTCGCGCTCCTCGATGTGGGTGGCCTTGATGAGCGGCGGAGTATCAAGCGCGAAAAGCTGGTGATGCAGACGCGCGATGGCGAGCGAGGCAACACCCACCTGCTGGCCATGCGTAGTGCCGGGGTGCTTCTCGCCCGCGAACATGTCGATCCAGTGCGAGACCTGATGCTCGCCCATGGAGCCGTGATGCGAGACGCCGGTGAAGCAGACGCCCAGGCCGCACAGGGTCAGCACGCGGTGGAGGTGACCATTGGCGGCAATGTCATGGGTTTTGAGGCCCGCGGCACTCTCGATCATGCGCGGCTCGTCGTCCTTGAACAGCGTGTAGGGCACACTCGAATAGAAGGTGCCGAACAGGCGGTGCGAGGCCCACCATTCGACCTGTGCCGTGGGGCGGCAGAGCGAGTCCCCTAAGCCCGCAGCGGAGAGCCAGTGGGGTGCTGCGGCGGAGACCTTGAGATCGAGGAAGATGCCGCGCGGCGCGTGCGCAGGAAGCGATGTCTTGTAGCCATTGGCGAGGGTCACCGAGGCGGTGGAGGCCGCATAGCCATTCATCGAGGCGGCGGTGCCGAAGGTGGCGTATTTCCGGCCATCCTTGAAGGTGGCGTATTTGCAGGTGTCGGAGAGCGCACCCGAGCCTACGGCGACGATGGCGTCCGCGTGGCGCGTCTGCTCCTGCACCATGGCAATCGTCGGCTCATCGCAATGGATGTGGCCGGGCAGAACGAGCTCGTCCACCGTGCCGAGGGCCTTCAGGTGCTTGGCGACGCGGCGGCCCATGGCCTCATGTGTGTTGACATCGGAGACGACGGCGATGCGCTTGCCGAGCTTCAGGGGCGCCAGCAGGTCCGCCTCGCCACCCTCGAAATCCTCCTCGATGCGGATCACCTCGAAGGGGACGATCGCCGGCTTGCCGGAGATGGGGTCTCTCCAGTTTCCGTCCACGACGTCGCTGATCAGTTCATTCCAGTCAGTCATTGATGCTCACTTCCGGAAGGCTTCGAGCTTCTGGTTCCAGTCGGAGAGCTTCGGCCAGAGCTCGGCATAAATCGACAGCAGTTCCTGGTAGCGGGCGCTGTCCTTCGTCCGTGGGCGGAAAGTCTTGGATGGCTTGCCGGACATGGCAGCGGATGCTTGCGCGATGGAGGTGAACCAGCCAGCCCCCTTGGCCGCCGCCATGGCGGCCCCGAGGGCGGAGGCTTCCGCTGTTTCGAGGCGCTTCACGTCACGTGCGGAGGCATCTGCCAGGATCTGACACCAGAGGTCGGAGCGGGAACCACCGCCCACGGCGGCGAAATGCGTGATCTCGGAGGTGGCGGCGGCGACCTGGTTGGTCATCATCGCCTGCTCGAGGGCGACACCTTCGAGGAGGGCGCGGTAGACATCACCCCTGTTGTGATTTCCCGAAAGGCCCGCAATGACGCCGCGCGCGCCAGAATCCCAATAGGGCGTCATGCAGCCCGACCAATAGGGCACCAGCACGAGGCCATTGGCGCCGACGGGGGAGGCCTTTGCCTCCGCTTCCAGCGCTTTGAAGATCCCTGGGTTCTTGGCAGGCGAAACGTTGAACAGGCGTTCCACCATCCAGTTGACGAGGAAACTGCCGGTGCGGATGGCGGTTTCGAAGGAATAGCCCTCCTCGCCGACGGCCACCATGCCGCGGAACACGCGGTCCACCGCGTAGGTCTTGCCGAAGCTTCCGGAGACCGTGGCGGTGCCGAGGTTCACATAGGCGCGGCCGGGGAGGAAGGTGTTTGCGCCGGTGCCCGCGCATTGCCCGTCGCCGCCGCCGGCGATGACGGGGATGCCGGGCTTGAGGCCGGTGAGCTTTGCGGCGGCCGTACTCACCTCACCCATGATCTCGCCGGGGCGGTAGAGCAATGGCAGCTGTTCGCGCGTGAGGCCGGCGGCCTTGAGGAGTTCGTCCGACCAGTCATAGGCGCTGACGTCGAGCAGGCCCATGGGATCGGCGGAGGCCGTTGAGGTGGCCCAGCGGCCGGTGAGGAAATGGGTGATGACGCCATGCACCTCCGCCGTCTTCGCTGTTCTCGCCCACATCTTCGGCATGTGTTTGGAGAACCAGCGGCAGCGATAGAGGCAGGGGGTCACATCCGGCGGCTTGCCGGAGATCTCGTGGATGTGGTCACGGCCGAGTTCGGTGACGATCTCGCCCACCTCGCGGTGCGCGCGCTCGTCGAGCCAGAGTGTGCCCGGGCGGAGCGGCTTGTCCTTGGAATCAAATTGCGCGTAGCTTTCGCGCTGGTTGGAGATCGAGATGCCGGCGACGCGCTTCGCGTCGATCTTCTTGGTGAGTTGCTTCAGCGCTTTTGTTGCAGCACCCGTCCAGTCGGAGACGTCCTGCTCGAACCAGCCGGGCTTGGGGTTCGACAGCGGCACGCCAGCACGGCCTTCTGCCACGGCACGGCCGCGCCCATCGAAGGCGATGGCCTTCGTGGAGGTGGTCGATGAATCGATGCCGATGACGAGATCGCCGCGCATGGGAATGGCTGACCTTGAAAGAGGGAACGGAGGCGGCGTTGCCGCCGCCTCCGCTGGTGGTTTGGATCAGAGACCTGCTTCCGTAACGGCCGCATCGATCGCCGCGGCGATCGTGTCCATGCACTTCTTGGCGTCGCCGCCGAAGTCCTGGCCGGTGAGCAGCTTGCCGAGGTTGACCGGGATCTCGTTGTTCGAGAAGCCAGCCCACAGCGGCATGTCGGGCTCGGACGCCATGTCGTTGTTGATGGTCTCGAGAACGACGGGCAGATGGCGCGTGGTGCCGGGGCCGACAACTTCCTTCTCCTTGACGCGCGGGTCCGCGAAGGACGAGATGCGCATCGGAGCGAAGCCGCCGCCAAGCGTGCAGCGGACCATGATGTCCTTCGAGCAGGCCCACTGCATGAACAGCCAGGCTGCATCGACGTTCTTGGAGTACTTGGACAGGCCGAGGATCGAACCGCCCTGGTGACCCCAGTTCGGAATCTCGCCGAAGCCCGCCTTGTCAACGGCACGCAGGCCATGCTTGCCCTGGATCGGACGCTTGATCTGCCACAGGCCCTGGACCTTGGAGTCAGCTGCGTCCCAACCGGGGAAGAACTCGTCCCACGAGTTGATGAGGGCGACCTGGCCGGACGCACCCATCTGCCACTGGCCGTCCCACGTGGAGTTGGTGGACTCCGGCGGGGCGTTCTTGAGCCACTCCTGGTACAGCTGGACGCCGCGCACGGCGGCCTCGTCGTTGCCCGCGAACTTCTTGTCGGCGCCGAAAATGGAGCCGCCTTCGTTCCAGACCATCTGGGTCCAGTCGCAGTTCAGCGAGTAGTGGCCAGACTTCGCCTGCAGGCCCGTGCCGTACATGCCGTTGCCTTTTTCGGCCTCGGTGATCATCTTCACGGCTGCGGTGAACTCGTCCACCGTGTTGGGCGGAGCGATCTTGTGCTTCTCCAGGATATCGGCGCGATACATGGTGCACATGATCGGGATATCGAAGGGAATGCCGGCCCACTTGCCTTCATAGACGGCAAGACCGTCGACCAGCGGCTTCGAGAAGTCCTCGAAGTCGAAGCCCGGCATGGCGAGATCCGGCTTGTCCTTGTAGTACTGGACGGGATCAACCGTGTCCTGCGCGAAGGTGGCGACCCACGACTGGTCGAGATAGTAGAGGTCGTAGGTGCCGAGCTGGCCCTGCACGTCCTGGGTTGCCTTGGCGAGCACCTGCTCGAGCGGCACGATTTCGATTTCGACTTCGATGCCGGTGAGTTCGGTGAACTCGCCCTTCAGCTTGTCGAGAACGACGGTCGGAGGCGTTGCTTCCGAGGTGTAGCGGATCTTGGTGCCCTTGAAGGGTGTCGAGACATCCTTCAGCCACTTGTTCATTTCGGCGTCCTGGGCGTAGGCCGCGTCGCCGATCAGACCATTGCCGCGGAACGGACGGGTGCCGCCCAGAAGCATGGTGTTGAAGGCGGAGAAGCCGATGCCCATCATGCCGGCCTTGCGCAGGAAATCACGCTTGCTGATGCGGCGCGCGCCGAAGTCCTTTGCCAGGTCGGCGATATAGGTTTTCTTGTCGTACTCTTTAAAGCTCATGTAAATCCTCCCATGGGTTTGAGCTCAGGTTCTCGTGTGCAGTTCACTCTTTCAGGGAGCCAAGGGTGAGGCCGCGCACCAGATGCTTTTGGACGAGCAGGATGAAGATGAAGCTGGGGATGATGGCTGCCGTTCCCAGCGCCGCGATGAAGCCCCATTCATTGCCCGTCGAAGTCACGAATGTTTGGATCTTGACCGGCACCGTGCGGATGTCGGTCGTGAGGAAGAGGGACAGCAGGAATTCCGTCCACGAGAAGATGAAGCACAGCACGGCTGAGGCGGCGACACCGCCCTTCACCATGGGCAGCACCACCTTGCGGAAGGTCTGCCAGCGCGTCGCCCCGTCGATCATTGCGGCCTCGTCCACGTCCTTCGGCACATCGTCGAAGAAGGACTTCATGAGCAAGACCGCGATGGGCAGGTTCATCAACGCATAGATCATCATGAGGCCGAGATAGCCCATGTAGAGATTGTCGGTGTCGCGCATGCCCGCGACCTTGTAGATCGACACCAGCGGAATCAGGATGGCGATCGGCGGCATGAAGCGCTGACCAAGAACCCAGTTGAGATAGCTGGCGCGGCCGCGGAACGCCATGCGCGAGATGGCATAGGCGGCAAACACCGCAACACCCATGGTGATGGCCGTGGCGCCGATCGAGACGATGACCGATTCGAGGATCGACATGCGCGAGTCATAGGCGTCAGCACCAGCCACACCCATGCCCAAACCCTCGTCGATGGCAATCTGTGAGCGCGACTGCCCGAACAGGGTGACCCCGTAGTTGATGAAGGTGGGCGTGAAGTCGAAGAAGTTGACGCGGTCCTTGTCGAACACCGCCGAGATCGGCTTGATCGAGGTCAGCGCCCACCAGAAGATGGGGAACATGAAGATCGCCGTCACCAGGACGGCAACTGTGTCTCGCAGGAGCTGAAGCGGGCGGGACATTTCCATCAGAGCTTGACCTTGAACACCTTCATGAAGAGCGAGGACACGACGATCACGATCACCAGCGTCAGCAGGGCAATCGTCGAGGCGTAGGGGAAGTCGGCATTGCCGAAATAGATGCGGCCGGCATAGGAGGTGAGCGTCTCGGTGGCCGTGCCGGGGCCTGAGTCCGTCATCACCTTCACGTAGTCGAAGGCGCGGAACAGGTCGATGCCGCGGATCAGCACGGCGATGGCGATGACCTTGGACATCATCGGCAGTGTGAGCTTGAAGAAGGCCTGGATGGCGGTGGCGCCGTCGATTGCCGCGGCCTCGAACGGTTCCTTCGGGAGAGAGC